>JAFIEC010000395.1 GCA_020832725.1 Paracoccaceae bacterium
GGAAATAGCGCTTCTTCTGGCCGGACGCGGCTGGCCTGTCGTCGCCTTCGGGGTGGAAAGCCGCCAGATATCCAGCATGGCCGAGAATGCCATTCCGGGACTGCTCGAGGAGGCGCGCGCGCGCGGGCTTCCGCTGGAGGCGCTGGAAGCGGATGTGACCCGCGAGGACGATGTCGCCCGGGTCATGGCCCATGCCGAGGCGGCGCACGGACGCATCTGGGCGGTGGTGAACAACGCCGCGATCGGCCCTCTCGGCACCGGTCTTGATACGGCACCCGATCGTTGGGACAGGATCATGGCGGTCAACCTGCGTGGGCCTTATCTGACAGCGCGTGCCGTCATTCCGCATATGGCGCGATCCGGTGGCGGGGTCATCGTGAATGTCGGCTCGGGCGCCGGCTGGGGCAAGCCCAACATGGCGGCCTATGCGGCATCCAAGGGGGGGCTTCATACGCTGACGACCGCGCTTGCGCTGGATCATTTCCACGACCGGATCAGGGTGAACACCGTCATTCCGGGCGGCGGCGGCATCATGGGCGGCATGAGCCTTGGCCGGGTCGACGGAGACATGGCGCGGCTTCGGGCCGCGGCGGTTGGAACGGTCGCAGGACGGCATGCAACCGGAGAAGATCTGGGCCGGACGATCGCATTTCTCATTTCGGACGAGGCCGAGGTGATATCCGGAACGGTGATCGACGTCGGATGCTTTGCCAATCAAGGTTCATCAAGCCCGCTGAAACGCCCGACAGCCACGGAGGTGACATGACCACGACCGCAACCAGGCAGGCCGTGGCAGCGGCCGCCGCACCGGCCCTGCCGCGCAACGCCGCCTATTTCAGGCTTCGCGCCGAGATCGAGGACGTTTTTTACGCGGAGGCGGCAGCGATCGACGAGCGGCGCTTTCTCGACTGGCTGGACTTCCTCGACGAGGATGTCCGATATTTTATGCCGATGCGGCGCAACGTGAAATTCGGCCAGCATGCCGCGCTGGAGAATACCGCGCTCGATCATGGCATGAGCTGGTTCAACGACGACAAATGGACGCTGACCAAGCGGGTGGAGCAGATACTGACGGGTGTCCACTATGCCGAGGAGCCGCTCTCGCGCATCTCGCATCTGATCACGAATGTGCGCGTTCTTTCGGCCAGCCCCGATGCCGACGCGCCCGACGAGGTGGAGACGGATTGCCGCTTTCTGGTCTATCTGAACCGCGTCGAATACGAGAATTACACGTTCATCGGAAAGCGTCGCGACAAACTCGTTCGGCGGGGCGATGGCTGGAAGCTGCGGTATCGCGAGATACTCCTTGACCAGAGCGTGCTGCTTGCGAAGAACCTGACCACCTTCTTCTGAAGGAGACCGACATGATCGACCTGTTCCAGATACGGCCGGGCGACAGGCTCGTGCTTGTCGGCGGCGTGACCGGATGTGCCGTGGAGAACTTCGGCGACGGGCAATGGGTCTCGTTCCGCGCCGACGATGCCGACCCCGAGGCAGAGCCGGAACTGGTCCACAGTCAGGATATCACGGCGCACGAGGCGGGGCCCGGGTAACATGCTTTCACTGGTCTACATGCCCTCGGATTATCATCCGGTGCTTCTTGCGCTGGGAGAGCATGGCGACCTTGCCCGTCTGTCCGATTGCCTTGCAGCCTTTGCGGGGAATCCTGCCGAACTTGATCTCACGGCAGAGCTGACCGGCAGGGCAGGAGGGGCTTGCGTGATCCTGCGCCCCGTTTCTGAAGATGCCGGCCTTGCACAGGAAGCGCCCGGGGCGGACCGGTTGATCTGGGCGCTGACGCCGCATACCGCGATGGCCTTTGCCGACGAGGTGGCGCGACTTGTGGCGGACCCCGCGCTTGCTGGCTCGACCGTTCTGGAAATTGGCGTGCTCGACGAGATAAAGGTCAAGGTCTCGCACGGCGAGTGGGAAGATCCCGCGATCCGAGCGCCGAAAGGCGCTGCGTGAGGCCGGAAGACCGCGCAGGGATCGCGTGCGGCACAGCAGCCTTCTGGCGGGTAAACCTCTGTCTGTTCGCCGCCGGCTTCAACGTCTTTGCGCTGCTTTATTTCGTCCAGCCGCTTCTGCCGGTGTTCAGCGACGAATTCGGCATCTCGGCGGCTGCCAGCAGTCTTGCACTGTCGCTGACGACCGCGGTGATGGCCTTCGCCCTGTTCTTCTCGGCCATCGCGTCGGATGCGCTGGGGCGAAAGGCGATCATGTCGGCCTCGCTTGCCATCTCTGCCGGGCTGACCCTGGTGATGGCCTTCGTTCCTGACTGGAGTGCGGTGCTGATTGTCCGCGCACTCATGGGGGTCGCGATCAGCGGGGTGCAGGCGGTGGCGATGGCCTATCTTGCCGAAGAGATGGATGCCGATGCCTTCGGCCTGACGCTGGGCATCTTCATCTCGGGCAGCGCGATCGGCGGCATGGCCGGTCGCCTGATTGCGGCCGTGCTTGCCGACTTTTCCGGGTGGCGGGTTGCCGCGCTGGCGCTCGGGGCGGTCGCGCTGGTTTGTGCGGTCGTGTTCTGGCGCGCCCTTCCGGCCTCGCGCGGGTTCGGGCCGGGCGCGCGCGGGCCGGGCGTGCTGCGGCGCGCGGTGAGCGATATCCTGCGTGACCGGGTATCCCTGCTTTTGTTCGCGATCGGGTTTCTTCTGATGGGAAGCTTCGTGACGGTGTTCAACTACGTCACCTTCCGCCTTGTCGCGCCGCCCTTCGACCTTTCCCAGACGGCAGTCGGGCTGATCTTCCTGCTTTACGCAAGCGGGATCGTCGGCTCTCCGTGGATCGGGTCGCTGGCAGGGCGCCTCGGTCCGCATGCGATGCTGTTGAGGATGCTGTCCCTGATGGCATTGGGCCTTGTATTGACGATCCCCGACGCGCTGTTGCCGGTTCTGGTGGGACTTGCCCTTCTGACCTTTGGCTTCTTCTCTGGCCATTCGGTAGCCAGTGGCTGGGTCAGCCAGAGGGCGCGGACAAACCGGGCCATGGCGGCCTCGCTCTACCTGTTTGCCTATTATGTCGGCTCGGCGGTGCCGGGATCGCTGGGCGGCATTCTCTGGGACAGGCAAGGATGGCCCGGGGTTGTAGCGCTGACATTGCTCTGCACCTCTGCCGCTCTGGTTCTTGTGATCATCCTGAAACGGTCACGGGGGCATCCCTGACTTCGGATGCCCGCGCAGGACCAGTGCGATGTCGTCGAGGATCGGCGCCACCGCCGCCCGCGCCGCCGGGTGCAGGCCCGCCTGCAATGCCCGTGTGCGCGTGAGGTGCCAGCGAGTCGTCGCATCCATCAGGTCGATCAGCGCCGGATCGTCGGGCCCGGCGCGGTTGGCTAGCACCGCGAGCGGCGTCTTGAGCGCATGGGCGAGGTCGGCCGCCTGCGCCTCGGCCCGGGCCGCCTGTTCCGCCTGCGCCGCGATCAGGCGCGTGAGCTCCTCGGCCAGCGGCACGAGTTCAGCCATCCGCGTGGCGGGCAGCGTCCGTGTCTGTCCATCGCGCAGGGCGGCGATGGTGCGGGCGAAGCGGGACAGGTCGGCAACCCGTCGCCCCCGGGTCGCCGAGGCCGGCCCCCTTTGCGCGACACGGAGAACGTTTGAACCCGGGCCCATCCCCTCCGCCATAACCCATTGAATATGAATACAGAAATGGGTTTCAGAGGGCATACCTCAACCCACCCGCAAATCTGACTGGCAGTTGCGAGGCGTTCGCCCGTCGGCTGAGGCCCGTTTCATCGCGCCACAGGCACCACGTCCGCGATGAACACAGCCGCATAGTCGGGCAACAGGCTGGTGACGGTAGCCGTGCCGATCCGGGATTGCGTCAGCAGCAATACGCGCCGGTCACGGTCGATCTGATAGACATTCACCACCTCGAGCCCGAGGCCATTGTCGGACCAACCGATCAGGGTGGACTCGCCGGGCCGTGCCAGCTTCAGGTCATTGCCGGTGACAAAGCCGCCCTCGCCCGTGAAACAGACCAGCATCCCGTCAGCGAAACGGTCAGAAGCGAAGCGATAGCCCGCATCTGCCTGTGCACTTTGCCCGCGGAAATTGGTGGCAAGCCAGCAATCGGAGGCGTGGGCAGGCGCGGTAACCGCGGCGACTGCGGCAATAGCGAAACGGATCATCCTGCCCCCTCGGATCTTGATGGGTGCGAGCATGGCACAACCCGCAGCCGAACCGGCAATGGACGTGAGCATCAGTGCCAGTACGGCGCAATGGAAGACGTGCTTCTGGGATATGCCCGTTCTTGCAACGTCAACCCGGGGGCGCGGCGTCGTGTCGAGACACATCATAATCATCTCGACTTTGCAGCTTTCGGGCGCGCTTGCCAGTATTCCTACGCACGCCCCATCCGCGCCCACTGTGCGCAAGCGGGCCAAAGTGAAGGTCTGATGCAAGAGCCCTGCCCGATGTTTGCCAAGCAGCCTGACGAGCTCCAGCGCTCGACAGGGCTCGCGACCTTCCTATCGCCGCTTTCCGCGCATGTCGGGGGTCTTGTTGCCACGGGGGCCGGAAAGGACAGGGGTGTTGGCGCGGTTTTCCACGCGCAGCTTGCGCCAGCGGTCCAGACGCTCGGCCGTCAGCTCTCCGGCCGCGACAGCGGCCTGAACGGCGCAGCCCGGCTCGTGCGCATGGGTGCAATCCCTGAAACGGCACATCGGGGCCAGGTCGGTGATCTCGGCGAAGAGGATGTCGAGGCCGGCACCGGCATCGCTGACGTGCAGCGTCCGCATCCCCGGCGTGTCGATCACGCAAGCCCCCCCCGCGATGGCATGCAGCGAACGCGAGGTGGTCGTGTGGCGCCCCTTGGCGTCGCCCTCGCGGATGCTTCTGGTCAGTTGCGCCTCAGCAGGCGCCTTGTCGGCCAGCGTGTTCAGAAGCGTTGACTTGCCGACACCGGATGAGCCGACGAGGGCAACGGTCTGCCCCGGCCCGCACCACGGCGACAGGCGCTCGACGGCGTCTGGCCCCTTGGCATTCAGCAAGACGACGGGCAGATCGCGCTGCAACGCCTCGGCCTGGGCACGATAGTGCCCGGCGTCGTCCACCTGGTCGATCTTTGTCAGCACGATCACCGCGTTGATCCCGGCCTCGTTCACCAACGCCAGATAGCGTTCCAGCCGCGCCAGGTTGAAATCCTCGTTGCACGAGGTGACGATGAACATCGTATCGACATTCGCCGCGATCAATTGCCGGGCCTGGGCACCCTCGGTCCGGCGTTGCAGCAGCGTGTGTCGCTCCAGCCTGCGCACGACGACCTCGCCTCCGGGCTCCATCAGCACCCAGTCGCCGACCGCGAAGTCCGTCGTGGATGCATGGGCGGGAGGATCAAGCCGCACCTGGCCCGTGCCCGTTTCCGCCATCAGCCGCGAACGATGCACCCTCGCGATGCGGGCCGGAACAAGCCCGGCATCATCGGGGGCCAGCTGCGCGGCAAAGAACCCGGACCATCCAAGTCCGTGGAGGGGTGCGGAGGTCATTGTCTTGGTACCCTTTTCATTCCGGCTCCATGACGGCGGCATCTGAGGGGTGCAAGCGTTCTTTGGCGTCCAGCTCCGTTGCGTGACGCGAACGGATGGAATGGCCCCTCGGTTCTTCCCATCCGGACCAGCTCCAAGGCGTCGCTGGCAAGGCGCATTTCGCGATGCCGGGCATGGCGGACGACTGGCAGCCATCCATCACCAGATCGATACGCTGCGTCGTTGAACACCTCACGCCCCCTGCACGACGTCATCCATTTGATCGGCGACGCAGCGATTGGCCCATTTGTGCCGGGTCGGCGGTGGGCAGCCCCGGCTGGTTCCGGACCCGCGCGTGCATCGCCTTCAGCATCGGCCTGTTGGAACAGCGCCGTGCAAGGCTCTCGCGAGGGGGCGATCTGGCCAACCCGTCGGGGCAAACCCCGGACCACCGTGCCGCGCGGCCTCTCAGCCCGGCAGGGTGCTACGCGTGAAGGCCTCGACGTAATCCATGAGCCGGTCCGACGCCTCGGCGGCGGCGGTTTCGTCGCCCTCGGCGATGGCATCCATCAGCGTGGCATGAAGCGGTGCCGCCGCTCCAAGATCCTCGGGCCCGGCATGGAGTGACCAGAACCGGCGCGAGAGCGCATGGATGCTGCCAATCGTCTTCATGGCATAGGGGTTGCCACAGCACTCGGCGGAGAAGCGGTTGAAGTCGCTGTCGACGCGCAGGAAGGCCAGGTAGTCGTCGGCATCGCGGGCGCGCCGCATCTCGGCAGACATCTCCCGGAAGCGCCGCCGCTGTGCGGTCCCCGAGCGGATGGCCGCACGGCGGGCGATCAGCCGCTCCACCTCCCGGCGAAGTTCCAGCAGCAGCAGTTGCGAGCGGATATCCACATCGGTGATCACGATGCCGCGGCGCGGAAGAATACGGATCAGCCCGTCCTCGGCCAGCCGCAGGAGCGCCTCGCGGATCGGCGTGCGCCCGAAACCCGTCCGCTCCATCAGGACGGTTTCGGTGATCAGAGCGCCAGGGGGCAGATCGAGTGTCACGATCAATTCCTCTATCCGGCCATAAGCCCGCTCGGCGATGGTCGGGTTCCGCGAGGACGCGCGCCGGCTCCCGATCATATCGTCCGAAGACATGTCGCCTATCCCGGGCTCGGTTATCCCAGCATCCTGCATCGTTTGCCCCTCTCCATCCCGACGGCTGCGCAGGCCCTGCCCCGGCGGCATGCTGGGCCCGTTGACGCTTGGAATAGCGTAATATACGCTCAATATATCAGACAAGCGCGCCCGTCGACAGCAAGGCGCCGCAGCAAGGGGGGATCACGATGACACCGGAAGAAATCCTTTCACACCGGCCCAAGGTTCTCAGCGACAAGCAGCGCGAGGACTATTTCACCAAGGGATATATCCTCGTCGAGAGCATCATTCCCCGGGAGCAGATCGACCTTCTGCGCGCCGCGACCGACAGCTTTGTGGAAAAGAGCCGCACGCTGACGAAATCCGACAATGTGCTCGACATCGAGCCGAGTCATACTGCGGAAAACCCGCGCCTTCGGCGACTCTCGAGCCCGCCCGACCATCACCCCGCCTACTGGGATTACGCCTCGCAGGGGGTCGTCGCGGACATGATGGAGGATCTTCTGGGGCCGAACGTGAAGTTCCACCACTCCAAGCTCAATTTCAAATGGTCGAAGGGCGGGCAGGAGGTCAAATGGCATCAGGACATCCAGTCCTGGCCGCACACCAATTACTCGCCCCTCACCATCGGCTCCTATCTGCACGATGTCGACGATGACATGGGTCCGCTGATCTGCATTCCCGGCAGTCATGAGGGCGAGTTGTTCGACCAGTTCAATGACGACGGAAGCTGGGATGGCTTCATCAAGGACCGCGACCTCCAGCGGCTTGACCTGGAAAGCGGTGAGGTGCTTACCGGACCTGCGGGCTCGGTGACGATCCACAATTGCCGAACGGCCCACGCCTCCCGGCCGAACCATTCGCCAACCCCGCGCCCGCTTCTGCTCTATACCTTCTCCTCGGCCGACGCCTTCCCCTACACTCCCAACCCGATCCCGAGCCGGTATTCCGGTAAGCTGATCCGCGGGACGATGCCGCGCCACGCCCATCACGACCCGCGCCCCTGCCTTGTGCCGCCCGACTGGTCCGGGGGCTATACCTCGCTGTTCGAGGTGCAATCGAAGGCCATGGAGCGCGCCTGAACAATGGCGGGAAACAAGGCCACGCAAGGCCGGGACACCTGCCCGGAACGTGGCGCGCATGGTTGAGTTGCGGGCGATCCCGGAAACTCCGGAACTTGCCGCATTGCGCTGCGAGTTGCGCGACTTCCTGGCGACTGAAATCACGGCAGGTCGCATCGCGCTGCGGAACAATTCCTGGCTGCGCTATGACGCTGCCTTCAGCCGAAGGTGCGGCCAGCGGGGCTATGTCGGAATGCGCTGGCCGCGCCGCTATGGAGGGCAGGAGCGTTCCGAGCGCGAACGCTTCGTCGTGGCCGAGGAGATGCTCGCCGCCGGCGCACCTGTCGGCGCCCATTGGATCGCCGATCGCCAAAGCGGCGGGCAGATCCTGCGCTTTGGCACCGAGCGCGCCCGGACCGAACTGCTTCCGCGCATTGCGGCCGGCATGTGCTTCTTCGCCATCGGAATGAGCGAGCCCGACTCGGGCTCGGATCTCGCCTCGGTGACCACGCGAGCCCGGAAGGTGGAGGGAGGATGGCGCATCACCGGCCGCAAGGTCTGGACGACGAACGCCCATAACGCGCATTACCTGATAGCGCTGGTGCGGACCTCGCCCCCCGATCCGGCAAACCGCCGCGCCGGCCTGACCCAGATGATCGTCGATCTCACAGCACCCGGGATCGAGATCAGCCCGATCTACAACATCTCGGGCGAGCGCGAGTTCAACGAAATCCTGTTCGAGGATTGTCCGGTCGGGGACGACATGGTGCTCGGGGAGGTCGGTTCGGGTTGGGCCTGCGTCGTCAACGAACTCGCTCTGGAGCGCAGCGGGCCGGATCGCTACATGAGCGCGTTCCCGCTTCTGGCCGAGTTGTTTCGCGCACAGATCTCCGACACCGCCATGCCGCCCGGCACCGGGTCCGAAACCGGGCGACTGCTGGCGCATCTGATCGCCCTGCGCAGCATGTCGCATTCGGTTGCCGCGATGCTTGACGAAGGTCATGCACCGGAGACCGAGGCGGCGCTGGTCAAGGATGTCGGGAACGCCTTCGAGCAGGCCATTCCCGAGAGCGGGCGGCGGTTGTTCCCGCTCTCGCCATCGCTGCCGCCGCCGGAGCCACTGGCGGAGATGCTGGCACAGGTGACGCGCGACGCGCCCTCCTTCAGCCTGCGAGGGGGCACGCGCGAGGTGCTGCGGGGCATCATCGCAAGGGGATTGGGCCTGAGATGAGCGACATCGCCGATCTTCTGCGCGAGCAGGCCGCCCGGCTCTTCGAACGCGAGATCGGTCGGTCGGGGCGTTCCGACGTTGGAGAGGCGGAGATCCCCACGGCGCTATGGCAGGCGATCGACGCGGCGGGGCTTTGCGACGTGATGGTGCCGGAGCATGCAGACGGCGCTGGTGCCGGGCTCCCCGAGGCGCTCGTGCTCGCACGGCTTACAGGTGCCCATGCCGCGCCGGTGCCGCTCGTCGAGACCGCCCTTGCGCGCTGGATCGCGCAGGGACACGGCCTGCCCATCGCATCGGGGGCGGCGAGCCTCGCCATCGCCGGGCCCGAGAGTGCAGGGGGCCTCGCAATCACCGGCATCCCATGGGGGCGGGCGGTCGGCACGGTCATCGGCTTTGTCGAGGGACCCGAAGGCTGGAACATTCTCGCCGTCGATCCAGCCCGGGCCGCGATCGAGCGGGCCGGGAACCTTGCCGGAGAGCCGCGCGACACGCTGCGCCTCGACGCCGGGGCGCTCGCGGACACCGTGCGGGCACCACTCGATCCGGCCCTCCTTCCGGCGGGTCCACTTGCGCTTCTCGCCCTGTTCCGGGCGGCACAGATGTCAGGTGCCATGGCCACCGCACTCGGAATGGCGACGCGCTACGCCAGCGACCGGGTGCAGTTCGGCCGTCCGATCGGCCGGTTCCAGGCGATCCAGCAGATGCTTGCGGCCATGGCAGGCGAGGCCGCAGCAAGCGCCTGCGCAACCGATGCCGCCGGGCTTGCCGGGCCGGACAACGCGGAGATCATGATGGCCGCAGCCAAGGCCCGAAGCAGCGAAGCGGCCGGGCATGTCGCTGCCGGGGCACATCAGGTCCTCGGCGCGATCGGCTATACCCGCGAGCATGACCTGCATCGCTATACCCGGCGGCTGTGGGCCTGGCGCGACGAGGCCGGGAACGAGGCCTATTGGCAGAGCCGCCTGTTTCGGCTGGTCGCACAGCGGGGGCCGGACCTGTGGACCGCACTCGCACCGGTTTCCCGGGATGCCGGGCAGGAATGAGAAAGGCAGCAGCGATGGGACCACTGGCTGGCGTCACCATTCTCGACCTCACATCGGTCCTCATGGGGCCCTTCGCGACCCAGATCCTTGGCGACATGGGTGCCGATGTCATCAAGGTCGAGATGCCCGGCGGCGACATCCTGCGCCGCAACCTCCCCGCCCGGAACCCGGACATGCCGGGACAATTCCTCAACCTCAACCGCAACAAGCGCAGCATCGTGCTCGACCTCAAGCAGGCGGCCCCCCTCGAGGCCTTCCTCCGGCTCGTCGAGGGCGCGGATGTGGTGATCCACAACCTGCGCCCGCGGGCAGTCGCAAGCCTCGGGATCTCTGCGGAGGTGCTCCATGCACGCAACCCGCAGCTGATCTACTGCGCCGCGCGCGGCTTCGGCGAAGCCGGGCCCTATGGCGACAAGGCGGCCTATGACGACCTGATCCAGGCGGGCAGCGGGTTGTGCACGCTTCTGGAGCGGGTGAGCGGCACGCCGGCCTATGTCCCCACGGCGATGTGCGACAAGATCGCCGGACAGGCCATCGTCTATGCCGTGACCGCCGCGCTTTTCGCCCGGGAGCGCAGCGGCAAGGGCGAGAGCATCGAGGTGCCGATGTTCGAGGTGAATGTCGCCTTCAACCTCGCCGAGCATCTTGCCGGCTTCGCCTTCGAACCCGCCATGGCGCCCTTCGGCTATGGCCGGTTGCTGAGCCGCTTTCGCAAGCCCTACCGCACGGCCGACGGCCATATCGCCCTGCTGCCCTACACCGACCGCAACTGGGAGCGTTTCTTCGCATTCATCGGCCGCCCCGAACTGGCCGCCGACCCGCGCTTTGTCAACGTGGGCGCCCGCATCGAGAACATCGACACACTCTATGCGCTGGTAGAGGAGGCCGCGGCCGGGCGGACAACAGCGGAATGGGTCGCCTTCTGCGACGAAGCCAGCATTCCCGCCATGCCGGTGCAATCGCCCGAAGCGCTGTGGTCCGACCCCCACCTCGTGGCCACAGGCTTCTTCGAGACGGCCGAACACCCCAGCGAAGGGCGCTACAAGTCGGTGCGCTTTCCCATCGGTTTCGCCGAACACCGTCCGCAGATGCGCCGCCACGCACCGCGTCTGTCCGAGCATACAAGGGAGGTGCTGCGCGAGGCCGGGTTCGCGGAGGCGGAGATTGACGCACTGGTTTCGCCCGGGCCGGCACCCGAGGCTCTGGCGGCAAGCACAATCAAGGAGAAACCCGGCCATGAGTGACAGCGTTCTCTACGAGCAGACGGGTGGCGTCGTCACCCTTACCCTCAACGAGCCGGAAACGCTCAACGCCGTGTCCGACGGGATTATCGCCGGTCTGGTGGACGCGGCCACCCGGATAAATGCTGATCTGAGCGTCGGCTGCGTGATCGTCACCGGCGCGGGACGGGCGTTTTCATCGGGCGGCAACGTCAAGCAGATGCGCGACCGCCAGGGACTCTTCGCTGGCAACCCGGCCCAGATCCGCCGCGCCTATCTGCACGGCATCCAGCGCATTCCGCTCGCCCTTTACGACATCGAGGCCCCGACCATCGCTGCCGTCAACGGCCATGCTGTCGGAGCGGGCTGCGATATCAGCCTGATGTGCGATATCCGCATCGCCTCGGATGCCGCCGTCTTCGCCGAGAGCTTTCTGCGCGTAGGCCTCGTCTCGGGCGATGGAGGGGCCTGGTTCCTGCCACGGATCGTGGGCATGTCGCGGGCCTGCGAGATGACGTTCACCGGCGATTTCATCGATGCCGCCACTGCCGCCGGATACGGGCTCGTCTCGCGGGTGGTGGCGCCGGAGGTGCTGATGGACGAGGTCATGGCGCTGGCCAGCCGAATCGCCGCCCAACCGCCCCATTCGCTTCGGATGACCAAGCGGCTCATGCGCGAGAGCCAGCGCGTGGAACTCGACACTGCCCTCGAACTCGCCTCGGCGATGCAGGCCATCGTGCAGCACACCGACGACCAGCAGGAAGCCGTGAACGCTCTGCTGGAAAAGCGCCCGCCCCGGTTTGACGGGCGCTGATCCCGGCCCCCGGGGGACAGCCCGTCCATCAGCGCGCGGGCCCAAGCTGGCCGGACGGATGGATGTGACTGGCCCTGTCGGGCGTTCTGGAATCGGTCTCGCGCATGATGGGCCTATGCGTTGGGGTGGGGTTGACACGCGACGCATCGGCTGATGGCGGCGCATCTGTTCATCTTCTATTTCGCGGTGCTGTCCTTCATCACACCCCCGGTCGCCGTGGCCGTTTTCGTGCCGGCAACGATGGCGCGGGCCAAGCCGATGGAATCCGCCTGGGTAGCGATGAAGCTTGCCGTCGTGGCCTTCGTCGTGCCCTTCGTCTTCGTCTGCGATCAGGCGCTGCTCATGGATGGGCCCGTGGAAGTCATACTGTTCGACTTCGCCACCGCCTGCCTCGCCTTCCCGGGCATCGGGATCGGGTTGCAGGCACATCTGGTGGCAAAGGTCCCTTTGGCATTGCGCGCGCTCTTCCTGATCGCCCGGGTTGCGGCCTTGATCCCGGAGGCAGCGATACATTTGCCCGGCATCGCGGGGACATTTGCGCTTATCGCGTTCAGCTACTTCAGCGGGCGCAGAACACTGCGGGCCCAGACTGGCACCGGAAGCGACGAGGCACCTTGGTCAACCAGCCCAGTTTGCTGCGATCTTCTCTGCGATCATGATCGTCGGAAGATTGGTGTTGGCACGCGGAATCGCAGGCATGAGCGAGGCATCGACGATGCGCAGCCCTTCGACCCCGTGAACGCGCCCATCCGGTCCGGTGACGGCCCCGGAATCGTCAGCCCCGCCCATCCGGCAGGTGCCGACCGGGTGATAGAAACCGGTGACATTTGCCCGAACGAAATCCTCCAGCATCCCGGGTTCTGCCAGAAGATGTGACAGTCCAACGCCGCCCTCGCACATCTGGCGCACGACTGCCCTGCGCACCGGGCCGGGAAGATCCAGCGCGGCTGCCACGGCCCTCGCGACAAGCCGGTTGCGCAGCCCGGTGCGATTGAGCGCACGCACCCGTTCAGAGAACGCGGCGGGAAAAGTCTCGCGCAGGGCCCCGGCACTCTCCGGCGCGGCAAGCAACGCCGCAGCCTCGCGGTAGGCCCAGATCATGCGTGCCATGTCGCGCGGGTCGGACATCATGTCGAAGTCACGTTCGGTCACAAGTTCGGATCCCTTGCGCCTCAGGTAGACCTTGCCGCGCGAATGTGGCCGGAAGACCGAGACAACCATCCCCCCGAGCCGCTGCCCCAGCGCATGCCACGAGGTCTTGTTCGCCACGGCGATATAGACATCGCCGTCTTCGCCCCCTTCGGGTTCAAGCCGGAGACACATGTTCGCCGCAGGTCGAAGCTCGGCAGGCTGGCGGGCATGGGGGGCCAGGACGGCCCCGATGGCAACCGTCGGATGGTCGTGAAGATTTGCGCCCACCCCCGGCAAGTCGACGGCTGGCGTGACCCCTACGCCGGACAGCGCATCGGCAGGGCCGATGCCGGAGCGCAGCAACAGGTCCGGGCTGTGCAAGGCTCCAGCCGCAACGATCGTGCAGCCGGCCCGAACCGGCACAGCCGCCCCGTCGAGCTCAACCTCCGCCCCTGTGCAGCGCCGCCCGTCCAGCAGAAGGCGACGGGCCCGGGCGTGATCGACGCCGACCAGATTCGGCCGTGCCCGCACGGCGGCAGTCAGGTCGCCGACTGCGGTAGAGACCCGTTCCTGCGGACGGTTCGACATCGTAACACGGCCATAGCCATTGGCGGCGGTGCCGTTCATGTCATCAAGAAACGCGTATCCTCGCGCCTCTGCCGCGCGGGCGACAGCCTGGCAATAACCCGGCCAGTCCTGACGCGCATGGCGCCGAACCGGGATCGGGCCATCGGCCCCATGCATTGAGCCATCGAAATCGAGATCGCTCTCGAGCGACAGGAAATGCGGCAGTACCTCGTCCCAACCCCATCCGGTCGCGCCCATCTGCGCCCAGGCGTCGTAATCGGCGGGCAGGCCGCGGAATGCCACCATCGCGTTGACACTCGACCCGCCGCCCATGATCCGCGCCTGCTCGTAGCGACGCGGCGAGCCATCCGCAGTCCAGCGCACCGAAAGCCCGGGCCACATGTTCTCGGGACGGTAGGCGGCGGAATAGAAGGTGTCGGCCACATCCGGCGGCACGGCCCCGGGCGGGGTGTCGCGCCCGGCCTCGAGCAAGACGACCTTCCGGCCCGGCTCCTGCGAGAGGCGCGCGGCAAGGACACATCCCGCAGACCCGCCACCGATGATCAGGACATCGCAACTGTCGGGCAGGCCTGTCATTCTTCAGACCTGCGGCCGGTCTCGGGCCATTCCGCCAAGGGTTCCGCAATCGGCGCGCCGTGATCGATGCGCGCTGCGGGTGCCTTGCGGTTCACCCGCAGCGAGAAGATGTCGGGGCGGTTGTAGTGCCCTGAGAAATCCACGGAGAGCTTTGCGCGACGGATCACCGAGAGGTCACACTCCGCGTAGAGGACCCCCTCTTCCGGCCCCATGGGCCCGGCAATGATCGCCCCCGAAGGAGAGACGATCATGCTGCCGCCAAGCCGCCCGGGTTCGTCCAGGGTGGCACGATCGGCCTCCGGCATCTGCATCGCTTCGACCGTCGCCGGATCCAGCACCCCACAGGCCGAGATGACATAGGCACCCGACATCAATGCGAAGGCCTGCGAGTTCGCCTGCACTAGAAGCTGCATGGGCGTGCCGCCAAGGCCGAAATAGGCCGGCCAGCTCATGCCGTGGATCAGCGAGTTCTCCTGCGTCAAGGCGAAAATCGCGAGCGGATTCAGATTCTCGCCGCAGATCAGCCCGCTCACGCGGCCAAGCTTGGTATCGTGCCCGCCAAAGGTATCGCCATGCCCGCCGGCATGCACCAGCCGTTCACCCACGGTGGGCATGAACTTTTGATGCTTGCCCAGAAGCGTGCCATCGGCATCGATCGTGATATGGGTATTGAACAAGGTGCCGTTGCTGCCTGCAAGCCGCTCGCAGAGGCCCATGATCACCACGCAGCCGGCCTCGCGCGCCGCAGCGCAAAGCGCCTGCGTCTCGGGCCCGGGAATCTCCACGGCATTCTCGAAAAGTCTGAGCGCCAGCGCGCTGGAAAATGGGCCCGTGGCGACGTGGTGATGGTACCAGGAGGGATGCGCGGGAATATACCCCTCGGGGAAGACGATGACATCCGCACCATTGCTGCCCGCCTCGCGGATCAGGGCACAGGCCTTGTCTGTGGTTGCGGAGCGATCGAGAAAGACCGGCGCGGCCTGCGCGGCGGCCACCCGGACGGTGCGGTTGATCATGCGGAATCCTCTCCTTCGACGGGACGGGGGCCTGTACCTTCCGGCTTTGGCAGGGGCCGACCCTCGGCCCTGCGGCGCGCGATCTCCTCCTTGTCGGCAGCCGAGAGATGGGGCTCGACATAGGGCAGGAGTTTCCACGCGGCGACGGGTGTTTCCTCGCTCGCGCGGGGGACATAGGGCGAGGGTTCCGCGCGGATGTGGCGGTGAACGTATCGCTTGCAGTTGACGTAGCAATGCCGCACCGCGACGCGCACGATCAGCCGCGCCTCGGGCCAGCGGTCGAGATCTCCGGGCTCCGGCTCTGTCACCCGTGCGACGCCCCCCACGCGGAGCCGCTGCGGGCGTTCGAAATCGACGAACAGCAGTTCCACCAGCCCGGTTTCGGCCATGTTTCCGGCGGTCATAAAAAGCCCGTTGCCGTCATAAAGGGGAAAGGCGAGGAGGTCGGGCTGCAGCACCCTGACAAACCCCGGATCGCCCCCCTTGTAGGAGCAGGCGGGGCGGCCCTCGGCATCCACGCTTGCGACGAAGACCATGTCCAGCCGCTCGATGAAGGCCGCCCATTCGTCGGAAACGGTCGGCGCAACAAGGTTCTTCTCGATCACGGCGGCAAGGCGCCGCGTGTCGAAGCGGTCCTGGAGCCGCAAATGGCTGTCCGTGAACATGCTCCTCGAATCCTCCGCGTTCATGGGGCTTCAAGCCACCGGTTTCGCCGTCCCGTCCACCTGGGCCCGGTCGCCCGACCGTTCCGCCGGCCAGTAATCCCGCACCGCCTTGTGCCGGGTGCAGCGATTATCCCAGATGGTGATCGAATGTGATCTCCTGCGGAAACTGCACCACCATTCCGGCATGCTTGTTGAGCGGGCCGAACATCTGGCCGAGACGGAGATGATCGCCGAGGGTAATCGTCTTGTTGCGGCAGAACAGGATCTGATGATCGATAAAGACCTGTTCGCGCTGTGCCTGCAGGCATTCGCCAATGGTTTGATCACGTCGATGCCGCAGACATCGGTGCCGGACTGCGGGCCGAGTCCGGCGATGACGAGAACTTCGGATTCGGGGCCTGAACCATCCACTTCGCTTCTCCGTGTTCCGGTTCGGGACATTCCTTGTCCGATGTCTACGGGGGTCGGAAGCACGATACAGATATGCAAATCCCAGTCCATCATATCGTCTTGATAGGACCTCACGCCGGAACCAGCCGAAGCGGAAGATTGTCAAGGGCGCGCATGGCATTGTTCGGGCGCCAGACAGCATCGCCATCGGGCTCGATTGCGGCGACGCGCGCCGCCAGCGCAAGAAGGACAGCCTCGATCTCCGCCCGTGCGATATGCTGGCCGACACAGCCATGGATACCGGTTCCAAATCCCAGATGCCCTCCCGGGCGCCTGTCGATGCGGAAAGTCTCGGGATCCTCCCATTTGCGCGGGTCCAGATTGGCGCAGCCCAGACCGCAGAGGATCTTGGCTCCCTCTGGAACCGGATGGCCGGCGATCTCGGTCTCCTCGTTGGCGGTCCTTGCGAAGGTGTGGATGGGTGCAGCGATACGTACAGCTTCGTCGATGCAGGGGCGCACAAGGTCGGGCTCGGCACGCAAGCGCTGCCAGGCTTCCGGATTCCGCGACAGGCACCACAGCACGTTACCCATTCCGGTCACCGTCGTATCCACCCCGGCCGAGAAGAGCGAACGGACCAGCAGCATCGCCTCTTCCTCGCTGACCTCGCCTGCATCGGCACCCTCGTAGACGGCCATTCCGATACCGCCAGGAGCAAGCCGGTCACGGGCACAGGCGGCCGTGACCCACGAGACGACTTCCGGCGCGCGTGCGAGAGCGTCGCGGCGAAGGGCATTGTCGGGCCCGAAGGCATTGGCGGCGATGGCACCATAGTCGACCAGATGGCGGCGGTTCACATCCTGCATCCCGACCGCCTTGGGGAACACAGTCGTCGGAAACTGCTCGGCAATGTCGTGGACAGCATCTATACGACCGCGCTCAAGCAGATTGTCGACCAGTTCGTCCGCCTCCTCGCGGAAGGTCTCTCTCAGGCCAAGCGCCACCTTTGGGGACAGCGCGCGCGCCATGACGGCACGCACCCGCGTATGGACGGGTGGATCGGATTCAAGGATCAGGGAAGGTTGCCGCCACGGCTTCTCAAGCTTGAAATCGTTGAGGCCCACGCCTCGGGACGACACGAAGCGCCTGTGGTCCGAGAAGGCCATGCGCACTTCCTCGTGGCGCCCGACCGCAAGCACGGAGCAACTCGGGATGAACACTACCGGGCCAGCTTCGCGCAGCGCCGTATAGTAATCGAACGGGTCACGCAGGATACCCTCGTCGAACGGGTCAAGCTCGAGCACCGGGATCGACGGATGCGGGTCGATGGCGGCATGCCCCTCGATGATCTTCATCAGCACCTCCCTGCATGACCCTTTGACGTGAGAGGGCCTTGCGCTTCCTGCCCAAGACTAGACAGCACCAGCAGTTGCCTGCAAATATGGAAACGGTTTGAGCCCATATCCCTGAGGTATAGATGGAAATCCGTCACCTGCGCCATTTCCTCGCCGTTGCAGAGGAGCTTCACTTCAGCCGCGCCGCCCGTCGCCTCAATATGGAGCAGGCCCCGCTGAGCCAGTCGATCCGTCGGCTCGAGGCACATCTCGGCACGCGGCTGTTCGACCGCTCATCGCGTGGCGGGACGCGGCTGACCGAGGCAGGGCGACGGCTACGGGCCGAGGCCGAGCGCGCGGTTGCGCAATTCGACGCGGCTGCGCGAAGCGTTCGTCATCCCGACGCCACTGCGCCGGTGATCGTCAATGTCGGCTTCGTGACGCTTGGCTTGCTCGGTCCCCTGCCCCGCGCCATCCGCGCGATGGCCACCATTAGGCCCGAGGTCTCCATCAGGCTTCAGGAGGGCGCGACGGCAGCGCTTCTGGACCGTGTCGCTGAAGGGCGACTGGACATGGCCCTCGTCCACCCGGTGGATCGGGCGCCGCGCGGGCTGGAACTGGTCACGGTGCGCCGCGACCGGATCGTGGCGGCGCTGCCCGCAGAGCACCCTCTGGCAAACCGCAACAAGGTCACACTGCACGATCTTGCATCCGAGGCGCTGATCTTCTTTCCTCCCGCTGCCAGCCCCGACCTTCACTATCGGCTGCAGACAGCCTTTGCCGAACTGGGCATCGTGCCGCGTATCGAACAGGAAGCTCGTTCGACTCCGACGATGCTGCTGCTTGTCGCGGCCGGTCTGGGCTATGCGCTGGTTGCCGAAAGTGCGCGATACCTGCCATTCTCCAACGTCTCGTTTCTCACCCTCACGGACCTGCCTGACGGGCTGGACTGGAGCCTCGCTCTCGCCTTCGACCCCCAACGCGCGAGTGAAGCAGGCCGTGAACTCGCGGAGATGATCCACCGACAAGCCTGAGCACCCGACCCGACGGCGTCGCTGGCGGGCTGGATGATCGGATGTGCTCCGGCAATCGTCACAGGATGAACAGATCGGCAGAGACATCCATGACGTCCGTCGACCCAGACTTGCGCCCGCCGTCCTTATCGAAAGTTGTGTGGCGCGGAGGGATCGAGGCGAGGCTTTCTTCCTCCGGGATGGAGCTGGGCTCCGGCGGGACGATGCGTCACGGGATCAGACCCGGTGCTTGAAGCCGGGGGTAAACTGCGGGGCCTGGAGCACTTCCGCGAAGCTGCCCGGCTATCGGCGGCATGCGGCCCTGCACGTTGAAGCTCGCGCAGCACCTGAAGCGGTCAGGGATTTCAGCCGCGAGCAAGACCGGAAAAGGGCGCGTCGCAGGCCTCGGCCATCGTGATCACGTCACCGGTTCTGCAATAGGCACGCCCGGCGATCCTGCCGAGCGGCCTTAACGCGGCGTGATCCACCCTGTGACCCTGAACGAGCCCGGGCCGGCACGAGACCGCAACGACCACACCCGCGATCAGCGTTGCAGTGTCGCCAAAGTTCTCGGTTCGCGACAGACGGCACTCGAACGCAACCGGCGAGTCCGCGATCGCGGGAACCGAAACGATGCGCGACGGTGCGGTCGCAATCCGGAGATGCGCCGGCTCGCCGATCTCCGGGCGGAAGGGAAAGGCACAATCCTGTGTCAGTTGGGCCATGTCTTCGGAAACAATGTTGATGACATACTCGCGCCGCGTCAGGATATTGGAATGTGTGTCCTTTGTGCCGTCAGGGTGCCGGCCCGAGACGATGCCCAGAATCGCGGGACTGGCTGACAGGATGATGAACTGGCTGAACGGAGCGGCGTTCACCAGTCCCTCGGCATTCATCGTGGTGACAAGCGCGATAGGCCGGGGCACCACTGTCGCGGTCAGGAACTTGTAGCGTTCCAGCGCCGACATCGCCTCGAGATCTACAGCATCACCCCCGTGTGTCGGCATCGCCGGCCTCCATTCGTGACGGGCCTCAGCCCGCGCCACCCTCGGGAACGAAGACCACCTCGCCGCAAAAGGTCTCGAAGATGGCTGCCACCTTCGAGACATCCGCAGCCCCGGTGAAGAAATGATCCGACTGCAGCCCACATATGGGCGCGGCCTTGAGCTTCCTGGCGTTCACAGGCTCCAGCGCCGTGCGGATGAATCCCGGCACATCAAAGGGCAGCTCGGAATCGGTCGAGAGCACCCGCAGCGGGCCGAGACATTGATCCGCCCTCTCCTCCCGACCCCATTCCTCCCAGGTCGCCCGGTCCACGACGATGGAGAAGGCGAACTGGTCTCGCGTGATCGAGCAGAAGCGGCCCGATGAGTGTTGCAGAAGGGAAAGGGCCATCTTCCCCTCACGATGCGGCAGGTCCACGATGAAATACTCTTCGGGCCAGACGCGCACCTTCATCGTTTTCCACGTCTCCAAAGGATCTAATGGCATTCTTCCTCCACTTGTTGGGGCGCGGCAGCCGCTCCCGGAGATGCGGGGGGCTGCTGGGGCGCAGTCGGACTCGGCTTATCCCTGACCATCCTGCTTGTCGGCCCGCTGCCAGAAGACGACCCGACGCTGCAAGATGCGGACCGAAATGCTCATGACGGCACCAAGGATCGACAACGAGATTATGCAGGCGAATACGATGGGCAGGCGGAAGGAAACCGAGGCCGCCTGGATCAGGCTTCCCAAACCCTTCTGCGACGCGATGAATTCGCCCACCACGGCTCCCAGAAGGGCGAAGACCACCGATATCTGCAAGCCGGCGAAGAATGAAGGCAGTGCTGTCGGTACCTTGATCTCGAAGAAGGTGCGCCACCGACCAGCCGAAAAAGCCCGGTAGAGGTCGAGCAATTCCACTGGCACGCCACGCAGCCCGTTGGAGGCGTTGATGAACATCGGAAAAAAGCAGATCAGCGCCACCAGCACGATCTTGCTCTCGATGCCAAAGCCGAACCAGACGATGAGCAGAGGGGCCAATGCCACCTTGGGCATCGACTGAAGCGCCACCACGTAAGGGTAGATCATCCGGTCGATCAGCTGGAATTCGGTGACCAGGGCCGCGAGGACCACCGCCACGAAACAGCCGATGGCAAAGCCCATCAGCGTCGCATGCATCGTGGCGAAAAGATGCGGCCAGAGCGTGCCACGGATGAAGTAGCCGTCGATGAGCGACTCGACCACGTCCAGCGGAAGGGGGAGGAGTAATCCCTGCGCATCGCCGCGGGCATACCAGTCCCACACTGCGATGATCATAACGAATGTCACCGCCGGGGGGAGCACGACCCGAACGAACCTCATGTGCTGGCCCTCTCTCCGGTGGAGTCGTGGTTGTCGTGCTCGTCGCCGATGAAATGCGCCCTCAGATGCGCGCTCAGGCGGCCGAATTCCGGCAAGGATTGTGTGCGCGGCACGCGTGGGCGTGGCAGGTTCACGTCGATGATCTCCACCACCCGGGCAGGACGGTCCGAGAGCACCACGATCCGGTCTGCCAGGAAGATGGCCTCCTGGATGGAATGCGTGATGAAGAAGACCGACTTGCCGGTGTTCAGCCAAAGCTTCTGAAGTTCGGCCCCCATCCGCTCGCGGGTCATGGCATCAAGCGCTGCGAAGGGCTCGTCCATAAGGAGCAGCTTGGGGTCATGGATCAGCCCACGGCAGATACCCACACGCTGCTGCATTCCACCCGAGAGCTCGTGCGGATAAGCGTCGGCGAAATCCGACAGCCCCGAGATCGACAGAAGCTCGTCGCACCAGCCGCGATATTCCGATTCCGGCAATTTCAGTGCCCGGATCGGCATCATGATGTTCTTGCGCACCGTCCGCCATGGCATGAGCGTCGGATTCTGGAAGACGATCCCGACCTCGGGGCTCGGCCCGGTCACGGGCCTCCCGCGGAGCGTGATCTGCCCCTTCGTGGGCCGAAGCAGCCCCGAGATCAGCCGAAGCATCGTGGTCTTGCCGCAACCAGATGGTCCGAGGACGGCCACGAACTGGCCGTCCTCGATATCCAGGGTCAGGTTGTCGATCGCCTGCAGGCTGCCACGTGCCGAGGTATAGGTTACCCCGACATCGGTGAGGCGCAGAAAGGCCTCGGGGCCAGGCGTGGCCAGATCTTTCGTATCCCGCCGCATCAACTCACTGTGCCGCCTTGGCCAGCGCAATCAATGCCTCGCGATCGAAATCGTTGAACATCTCGACCAACTCATCGGTATAGTACAGCTCGAACGGAACGTCCGGGTCCGTAACAAGGCCGCCCGCCTGCAAGGCACCCACAAGCGATGCCCAGTCCGCATCCGAGAATGCGCCGAACGGGCCATCGACGGAGAGCAGGTTCGCCAGGCGCGCCGACACGACCGCGCGCTCGGCCTCCAGCGTTGCGGCCTCCTGGGCGCGCGTCGGTGCCAGTTCCGGATAGGCCGCCCAATAGGCACGTATGCAGGCGTCGATATTGGCCTCGCAGGCAAGATTCGCCTGGGCCACGCCCCGACCGAACCGGCCAAAGAACTCGGGCCGCTCCTCGAACCGCTCGATCGATACCGAGACGCCATGGCTGGAACGCGTGAAATCTGCGGGCAATTCAAGGCGACGAAGCGGCGTGCCAGCCAATTCGAGCCGCTGATGCGCCGTATCGAAAAGATTCAGAACGTCGATCTCGCCTGAGCGGAGCGCCTCGAAGGCCGCGGCACCCACGCCGACGGCTTGAAAGGTCACGCTTTCCGGATCAACTCCACGGGATTGCAGTATGGCGCGCGTGCCAAGGACGTTGGAAGAGCCCAGCCCAAGAACTCCGATCGTCCGGCCTTCAAGATCAGTGATATCGGTGATGTCCGAAGATGCGAGGACTGCCATTTCCCAGATGCTGCGAGGGATGAAGTTGTAGACGAACTTGACCCCGAGGTCTGGCGTGTCCGGCTGATGCGAGATGATCACCGGCTCGAGCCCGGAATAGGCAGCATCGATCGTGCCCTGGCGCAACTGCGGGATGATCACCCCGGAGCCGGTCAGCACAACGATATCCAGCGTCATCCCCTCGCGCTCGAACAGCCCGAGCTGTTCCGCAAAGACCAGCGGTGCAACGCCGGAATTGATGGCCGAGGGCCAGGCAAAGCGGAATGTCTCGAGCGCGGAGGCGCTGCTGGCTGTAGCACCGAGCACCAGGGCTGATGCAAGTGCGGCGGCGGTCATTCTGGATGTTGGCGTGGGATTTCGCATGACGGTTCTCCTTGTTGGTCGGCTTGTGTTTATTCTTTCGCAGCGGCAGCGATTGCGGCGCTCCATGGGGTCATCACGTCCGGCTGGCCCGAGGCAACGCCCCCGGCGATCACAAGAATCGAGGGGCAGCCGAAATTCAGAGGGGCGGTCGCATGTTCCACGACCCGCAGGTCGGCAATACCAGCCAGACGCTCGACCACATCTCGCGATAGCCTTCGGTCGGCGACGACGACTCCGGGGGAGGAGACGTCGATGCGCGGGGCATGCGCACTCTCGGCCGCGGACATGCCGTGCAGCGCCATGTCGCAAAGGGCACCTGTAACTGCCGGCAGGATACGACGCCCCCCCGATGCTCCGAGAGCGATGATACGTCCATCGGCAAGCTCGGCAATCATGGGCAGCATGTTCGAGACCGGGCGCCGACCCGGAGCAACGGAATTCGAACGGCCCGGTCTCGGATCGAACCACATCATTCCGTTGTTCATGAGTATCCCGGTTCGCGGCAGCACCACCGCGCTCCCCATCAGGCCGAGCAGGGTGTTGGTCAGCGAAATCACCATGCCTTCGCCGTCACAGACATTGAGATGGGAAGTGCAGGTTTCCGGGCCGGTATTGGTGGTATCGGCCTCGTTCCGGCGTTGTGCAACGGCGGAAAGAAGGGCCGTTGCCAGAGCCGCGAACCAGTCGGCATCGCGGGCCCCGGGCATGGACAGGAGATCAAGGACAGTCGGCAGCTGTTCGGCAGCGGTCTCCGAAGGCGGAAGGAAAAGCCGATGCCCTTGCCAGTTGTGCAATGTCGCCGGCGACAGGCGGGCTTCCACATGGCGCAGGTCCTGAGCGTCGATCAAGGCGCCGACCTCTTCCAGATCCTCGAGCAGGAGCTGCGCGAGCGGCCCCTCGTAAAGACTGCGCCATCCATCGTCGGCAAGCCGTGCAAGAGTATCGGCAAGGGCACCCTGACGCAGGAAGGTGGGGTTGCCCTGCTCGGCTCCAACCGGGGGCAGGCCGTCCGGCAGGTAGATCGCGGCGCTCTCGGGATGTCTGCGCAGATAATGTGCCATCTGCGCGATCTTGACCGTCGAGAACCAGTCCCGCGCCATTCCCCGTCGAGCCAGCGCGATGGCGGGGGCCACCACATCTGCCCACGGCAAGCGCCCGTACCTTTCGTGCAGAAGGCCCAGCCCCGCCAAGCTTGTAGGCGCGAGCATGCTGAGCGGTCCCTGGACATTGGCATCGTCGACGACCCGAGGCCAGCCGAAGATGTCGCCTGATTGCTCACCAGCCAGGTTGAAGGTCCCGGGGCCGGCGCGCCGGGGAGAGACCGGCCCGAAATCGAGGGATGCGGTTGAGCCGTCCGGCGCGCGCACCACCCCATAGCCGACACCGCCCAGCCCGCTGTTCCATGGCTCGCAGACAGCAAGCGCCAGCGCAGTGGCCACGGCCGCATCAGCCGCTGTTCCTCCGTCCGACAATATCCCGCATCCTGCGGATGCCGCCTCGAGCGACTGCGCCACCACGACCCCGTCACCTCCCGTGACGCCTGGTTTGCGCAAGTCCCAGTTTTGGGTGAGGTGGCCCGCAGGCGTGAACTGGACGGCTGCGTTCATCGGCACATGTCGCCGTAGCGCTGGGCCGGGCGGCGATCCGGCCAGCTCTCCAGGACAGGGATGACGTGCTTGCCAAGCATCTCGATGGTACGCTTGTTGTTCTTGTGGCCCATGCCATCCACGCGCCAGATGACGTCATCCACCCCAAGCTCGTAGAGGCGTCGCGCCTTGGCGATGATCTCGTCGGGATCGCCGGCCATGATGTAGGGGGCCGAGTCGATCAGAAAGTCGAGATCCTCGGCCTTGTCCCTGATCTCTTCGATCCGCTGCATGTATTCATAGCCCTCTGCGCTGGCACCCAGCTTGGACATCCAGCCAAGGATCACCTTGATGAAGGTGAGCGTGTTCTCCCGGGTGAGCTCGCGTGCAGTCCTGCTGTCCTCGTCGCAGCTTACTCCGACCGAGAAGGTGGCAAATCGCGAGGTGATGGAACCCACCACCGGCTCTGCCCGCGCGCTCCCCTTTGCGTAGGCTGCAAGGCAGTTCTGCACATAGTCCCAGCCGAGAATGCTCAGCCCCGACATGGCACCACAGCCCGCAGCTCCCGCCTGTTCATGGGACTCGAGCGATGTGGTCGAGATGTGCACCGGCGGGGGGCGGCGCGTATGAACCCATGGAGAGATGCGCCGCCGGGGAAAGCTGTAGAATGGGCTCTCGTGCTCGAACCATTCCTGAGTGAAGCCCTTGCCGATCATTCGCAGGAACTCGTCGCGGTACTGTCGGGTCTGGGCCGGGTCGATCCCGAATGCCTCGAGCGTATAGGGGTTGTTCGACCGGGCACCTCCCAGCTCGAACCGTCCTCCCGAGATCAGGTCGAACATCGCGGCCTGTTCGACCACCCGCACAGGGTGATTGTAGGGCAGAAAATTCACCGAGGCGATGCGCAGCTTGATCGTCTTTGTGCGTCCCGCGATGTAGGCCAGCCCGATCTCGGGCGCCGAGATGATCGCCTCGCCCTTGGCAAAATGCTGCTCGGACTGCGCATAGCCGTAGAATCCAACATCTTCGGCCAGAATCGCCTCGTCGGTGACCTCCCCCAGCCGCTGGTCCCAGCTTGTGCCCTCTGGGCAGATGGCTTCGTGAAACAGGATAGCCCTCACAATATGTTCCTTTAATAGGATCACTGTTCCTATATAAGGAACCTTAACAAGTGTTGCGTCAAGCCCCCCAAAGGGAGGACCGGGGCAAAATCTGCAGGCTTTGGATTTGTCGGGGCGTGTGATCGGCGCTATGAGGCTGCAGCGGGGCAGTTTTTCGTTATGTGCCCACGGAACGGGCAAGACAGATTTCGAACCCCACAGGATCGAGTGCGACCATGACAAGACACGAGGCCGCCGAACCGCAGGACACCGGCACGAGTCGCGTGCTGGCGAACGGACTCGACCTGTTGTCGCTGGTAGCCCAGACCAATGGCGAGTTGAGCCTGCGCGAGATCGGTCGTCAGCTCGGCCTGAGCCCCACTGTCACGCACCGACTTGTCGCCACGCTGCACAAGCGCAACTACCTTCAGAAGAACCCCGCGACCGGCCGGTATGTCATCGGGGTGGAATGCTTCCGGGTGGGGCGCGCCTATACGATGGCCACCGGCATCGAGGGCGTCAGCAAACCGATCCTGCAGGGAGCAGCCGCCCGGTGCGGGGTGAATTGCTTTCTCGGGATCCGCAAGGAGGCCAACCTCATCTATCTTTACGATTTCTCGGGCACACGTCGTTCCAGTGTCCGGATTGCCGCGGGCACCGAGGTCCCTCTCGGGGTCACCGCCATGGGGATAGCCATTCTGGCGCGGCTGGGCGACGCGGAGGTGGAGGCCTATTTCGAACGTGCGGCGGCAACCGACAGGGCCGCATTCGAGCGCATGAGCCCCAGCCTCAGGGAAAGCATCGCTTTCGCTCGGGACAAGGGTTTTGCCCTTTTGAACAGCGAGATTTTCCCGGGCGTTACATCTGTCGGCGCCGCAATAGTTCCGGAGACTTCCGATGTCGCGGCGGCAGTCAGCTTCGGCTTTCCAACGGACGAGGTTGCACCCGAGCGGATCAATGCGCTGGGCCGTGAGGTTCGAGACACCGCCCGCCGAATCGAGCTCGCCCTGGCAGGAGGGAGGCTGGACACATGAGGCTGCCATTCAGGGCGTCTTGCCGCAGTCAATGCTGCCCTGCCGAGACGCACAGCCGCACCCCGGGATGTCACTGCTGCCATCCGGAAATGAGCCCAGCTTGTGTGACGCAACGCATGGTATGAACCTTGTGGAAGTAACCTGGGAGAGCGTTCCGGCATTCCGCATACGGGCAGATTCGTGCCAGTGATCATTACTCGCCGATCCAAAAGAACCGGCGTGTGGATGGCGACGGGGATGTGGATCTGATCCGGTGCAGGATGCTGGCTCAGGCGATGCGCGCGCAGGCATAGTGCGGGCGGGGTACTTACCAGCAGATTGATCCGCCCCGGTCCTGGCGACATCTGCCGAGCACGAGACCGGCCACGACCGTGATCACCAGAAGATCGCGCATGTTGTTTCCTTCCCTTGCCATCAGATCCGGACCTTCGCCGGGGCTGATCTGGTTCTCGACCGGTTTGGTGTCAATCTCGACCGTACCGTAGTCGAACAACGAAATCACGCCCGGCCAGATCGCACAGCCTCTCCTCGGCGATGGGCGAGCCCTGCCGATCGAGGCGCTTCTCAAAGCGGCGGCAGTTATGGGCCCGGCAATAGACCAGTTGCCATTGCCCGTGATCGCCCGTGATCTCGGTCAACGCGTCGCAGCACCGAGAAGGCGTCACATCGCAGGAACCGGCCGCGGTATCCGGCCCGGAACCTCAGCGGAAGCTCCCATACGCGACCGGAAACATGGTGGAACAGCACGGCTCTGTTGCACAATCCGCCTGAGGGGGGATTCATGTCGCGACTCCAGGATGATAGCTGGGGCACATGAGCAGACCGACACCCCCCGCCTACAAGACCCGCAACTGGCCAGCCTACAACGAAGCGCTCAAGCGCTGCGGCTCACTGACGATCTGGTGTGACCCCGCCATGACCTGGGAGGCTGCGCCCACCGGCA
>JAFIEC010000399.1 GCA_020832725.1 Paracoccaceae bacterium
GCCGTGATCGGCTGGAGGGCCGGTTGATGGGGCAGGCACGCAACGCCGAGGCCTTCTGCCGCTTCAACCGCTATATGCTTGTCGAACTGGCGCCCGGTGCCTCAGGGCAGGACGGTTAACCTTTCCGTCCGCTTCTGCTAAGGGGTCCCGGTGACACCCCCGCTGACAGACAGTCCCATCGATCTTTCCCGCCAGAGATTCAAGCTGCGCAGCTGGATCAGCGCGCGGCTGTGGGCGCAGGTGATGGCGGGGATGGTCGCGGGGCTTGGCCTCGGCCTGATCCTTGGTCCCGAGGCCGGTCTGATCGCCCCCTCGCAGACCGAGGCGCTGGGCGCGTGGCTGGCCTTGCCGGGGCGCATCTTTCTGGCCCTGATCGCCATGGTGCTGGTGCCGCTGATCTTCTCGTCGATCATCGGAGGGCTGGCCGGGGCGCAATCGGGGCAGGAACTGCGTGCGGTGGGGCTGCGGCTGGCCGGGATCATCCTGCTGGGCACGCTGGCGGCCGCGGGCATCGGCGTGGCGCTGGCGCAATGGCTGCGCCCGGGCGACGGGATCACGGGCTTTGCCGGTTCCGGCCCCGTGCCGCCCGCCCCGCCGCCCGCTGCCGAGGGGCCCGCACCCGGCCCGGTCGCGGCTGCGCCCGACGCGCTGCTGCAGATCCTGCCGGCCAATCCCACGGCTGCGATCGCCCAGGGCGACATGCTGGCGGTGGTCGTGCTGGCGCTTCTGGTGGGCATAAGCGTCACCCAGATCGACCGCGACCGGGCAGAGCCCTTCCTGCGGCTGATGGATGCGCTGCTGTCGATCTCGATGAACATCGTCAAATGGGCCATGTTCCTCGCGCCCTTTGCGGTTTTCGGGCTGATGGCGCAATTGGTCATGCGTCTGGGCCTTGAGACGCTGGCGGGCCTGTCGGCCTATGTCGGCACGGTGCTGCTGGGGCTGGCGGTGCTGCAGGTGCTGTATCTGGCGCTGGCCTGGGCGGGAGCGCGGATTTCGCCGCGCCGGATGTACGAGGTGGCGGGGGGCAACCTGCTCCTGGCGTTCTCCACCTCGTCCTCGTCGGCGGTGATGCCCATGACCATCCAGTCCGCCCGCCGCCTGGGCGTGCCCGAGCGTGTGGCCGGGCTGGTGGTGCCGCTGGGCGCGACCATGAACATGGCGGGAACTGCGCTCTATCAGGCGGTGGCGATCCTGTTTCTGGCCCAGCTTGCGGGGATCGAGCTGGCTCCGGGCCAGATCGCGCTGATCGTGCTCACGCTGGTGGGCTCGTCCATCGGCGCGCCCGGCACGCCCGGGGTCTCGATCGCGATCCTCGTCAGTGTTGCGGCCAGTGTCGGCATTCCCGCCGAGGGCATGGTGATCATCCTCGGCGTTGACCGCCTGCTGGACATGGCGCGCACTTCGGTCAACGTCACCGGCGATCTGGTTGCGGCAGCGCTTCTGCGCAACGCGGGAGAAACCGACACGGTGACGGGGAAGGGCGAAACCGCTTGACCGGGAGGGCAGGGCGGTCTGCTATCGCTCCGACACAGGAGCACCCATGCCCGACGATCGCGACCCCCGTGCCACGCTCATCGATCTGGCCGCGCATGACATAGACCCGCGCCATGGCTTTGTTGCCCCCGACGATCCGCCGGACCGGCTGCCCGGGGCCTTTGCTCCGTGGGAGGACATGGCCCGGGACCTGAACGCGGCGCTGCTGTCGGGCCATGCGCGGGCGCGGATGGCGGCCCTGCCGGTGATCGACCCGGCCCCCCTGTCGGGCCGGGGTGAGGAGGAGCGGGCGATGCTGCTGCTGTCGGTCCTTGCCAATGCCTTTGTGCATGGCGGGGCCGAGCCGGCCACGCGCCTGCCTGCGGGCGTGGCGGTGCCCCTGTCCGAGATGGCCCGCAGGCTGGATCGGGTGCCCATCGTGACCCATGCCTCGATGGTGCTGAACAACTGGCGCAGGCTGGACCGGAGCGCCCCGCTGTCGGCCGACAATGCCGATTGCCAGTTGCTGTTTCTGGGCGGGGCAGATGAGCGCTGGTTCTTTCTGGCAACCCTTGGCCTGGAGCTGGAGGGCGTACCCGCATTGCCGGTGCTGGCGCGCCTGCCGGCCGATGTGGCGGCGGGCCGCACGGAGCAGGTGGCCGAGGCCCTGGTTGTGCTGGAGCGCCATCTGCGGGCCTTGCGCACGGCATTGTCGCGCATGGGCGAATGGTGCGCGCCCGCCACCTTCTATTCGCGGATCCGGCCATGGCTGGCGGGTTGGCCTGCGCCCGGGGTGATCTACGAGGGTGTGGACGAGGCGCCGCAGATGTGGCTGGGGGGCAGCGCGGCCCAGAGCACGCTGATTCAGGCCTTCGATGCCGCCCTTGGCGTGCGCCATGACAGCGCGGAGACCGGCCATTTCCTGCGCGAGATGCGTCGCTACATGCCGGCGCCCCACCGCGCCTTTCTTTCCGCGCTGGAGGCGGGGCCGGACCTGCGCGCCTTCGTCGCCGCCCGGGCGGGGGATGCGCCCGCGCTGGCCCGTGCCCATGATGCGGCGCTCTCGGCGCTGGCCGATCTGCGGCGCGACCACATGGCGATGGCGGCGCGCTATATCTCCGCCCAGTCCGAGGGTGACAGCGGCCTCGGCACGGGGGGCACGGCCTTTATCCCCTTCCTGCGCACGGCGCGGGACGAGACGCTGTCCCGTCGGCTGGGCAAGGGCGCGGAGACAGGCGCATGAGCAGGCCGCCGGTCTGGCGGGGGATGGATGCCGAGACGCTTTCGCGGGAATATTCGCCCTCTTCGATGCTGGAGGAGCCGCTCTCTGTCTGGGTCGCGCGCTATGCCGCAGACAGTGCGGCGGCCCGGGCCGAGGTCGGCGCGCGCGCCCGGTTGCGGTTGCGCTATGGCCCCGGCGCCGAGGAGACGCTTGACTATTTTCCCGCCGAAGGCCCGGGCCCGCGGCCGGTGGTGGTGTTCATCCACGGCGGCTACTGGCAGGCGCTGAATGCTTCGGATGCCAGTTTCGCAGCCCCCGCCCTGAATGCAGAGGGCATCGATTACGTCGCCCTGAACTACACGCTCGCGCCTCGGGCGCGGATGGACGAGATCGTGGCAGAGACGCGCAGGGCCGTCCTGTGGCTGACGGCAAACGCCGCGCGTTTCGGGGGCGATGGTGCGCGCATCGTGCTGACGGGCCATTCCGCCGGGGCGCATCTCGCCGCGATGATGCTGGCCGCCGACTGGACGGGCACCAACCCCGGCATCAGCGCCGCCGCCCTGATCGGCGGCATCTATGACCTGGAGCCGATCCGGCTGTGCTATGTCAACGACGCCCTGCGCATGGATGTGGCCGAGACCCTGCGCAACAGCCCCGCGCGGCTGCGCCCCGCGCGCGATGTGCCGGTCGTCGTCTGCTGGGGTGCGCGCGATACGGCCGAATTTCGCCGCCAATCGCGCGAGCTTGCCGCTTCCTGGCGTGCGCAGGAAGCCTGGGAGCAGGCGGGCCGCCACCATTTCGATTCGCCGCTCGAGCTTGGCATGCCCGGTACACGGCTGTTCGAACGCGTCTGTGCGCTGGCCCGGGGGGGCGTCTGAGCAGGGAAGGACAAAACACTTGACGCAACTGTGAGGCCATGCTTATCATTATTGAATAATATGTTCAAAATAGAGCGCACCAGTACCGGGGATTTTTGCCCGGAATGCGTTCCCGACAGGAGGTCATCATGAACAAGGTACTCGCCCTTGCCACGGCAGCAGGGCTTTCATTCGGTCTTGCCGGAACAGCTGTGGCCCAGGAAGTGCGGCTGAACGCCGTGTCCTTCGTGCCCCGCGTTGCCGACATCGCCCAGGGTTTCGGCATCTTCGTGGAGCGGATCAACGAGGAATTCGCGGGCGAGCTTCATATCACATGGCGCGGCGGTCCCGAAGTCATCCCGGCCTTCGAGCAGGGCAATGCCGTGCGTCAGGGGGCCATCGACATGGCCTTTGTCAGCCCCAGCTTCTACGAGGGTCTGCTGCCTTCGTCCTCGGCACCGAACCTCTCGATCAAGAGCTTTGTCGAGATCCGCGACTCGGGCTATTTCGAGCGTATGGCAGAGCTGCACCGCGAGGTGGGTCTGGAACTGATCGGAGAGGTGCCGGCGACGGACGTGCAGTTCTACCTGTTCCTGCGTGATCCGATCGAGAGCGTGGCCGATTTCGATGGCAAGCGCATCCGCGTCTTTCCCACCGTGCTGCCCTTTGTGCGTGCGCTGGGCGCAGAGCCGATCGTGATGCCGCAGGAGGACATCTTCACCGCGATGGAGCGGGGCCTGGTGGACGGCTTTGCCCGCGGCAGCATCGGCTGGGCAGAGCAGTTCGAGGGCGTGGTCAACTACTATGTTGCCCCCAGCTTCTACCGCGCGGGCTTTTCCATTCTGGCCAACCCGCGGTCCTGGGGGCGTCTGTCGCCCGATCTGCAGGAGCGCGTGACCGCCTTCATCATGAACGAGCTCGCCCCTGAGATCGATGAAAGCTGGGCCGGACTGATCGCCGAGGGCGATGCCCAGATGGAGCGGGCCGGGTTCACCCGCATCGAGCTGGAGGGCGCCGATGCAGAGGCCTATCTGGCGACCGCCCTCAATGCCGCCTGGGAAGTGCTTGCAGGCAAGGCGCCCGACGTGGCCGACGAGCTGCGCGCCTTCCTGGTCGACTGACCCCCCAGTGATGTTGCCCGGGCGGTGCATCCGCCCGGGCCTTCCCCGCACCCCTTGTCGCCGAGGCCGCCATGCCCGCAATCCGCACCGGCCCCTATGCCGTCGTCATGCGCGGCTTCAGCCGGATCAACCTTTTGCTTGCGGGTGTCGGCGCGGCGGCGCTGTTCGGCGTTACCGTGGCGATCTTCGTGGAGGTGGTCTGGCGGCAGGTGGGGGGGCGGTCACAACTCTGGGTGACCGAGGTCAGCGAGTATTCGCTGCTCTATGTCACCTTCCTCGCCGCACCCTATCTGCTGGAGCACAACCGCCATGTGGTCATGGATGTGGTTCTGGAACAGCTGGCCACGGGTGCGGCACGCGTGCTTTCGGTGCTGGTGGCAGCCCTGGGCCTGGCGATCTGTCTGACGCTGTGCTGGCAGGGTCTGGTGCTGGTCCTTGACCAGTATGCCATGGGCCTGCGCCGCATCTCGGTGCTGGCACCACGGTCATGGTACATCCTGGCCGCGTGGCCGCTTGGGATGGGCCTGATGGCGGTGCAATTCTTCGACCAGCTTCTGGCCGCATTTCTGGGCCGGGCGGGCGTGCAGGACGACACGCCGGGCAAGGGACATCCCTGATGGAATGGTACACCACCTTCGCCCTGATCCTGGGATGCCTGATCGGGCTGATGATCATCGGCCTGCCCGTGGCCTTTGCCTTCATGGCGGTCAATGTGGTGGCGGCCTTCGTGTTGATGGGCGGAATGGCGGGGGTGACGCAGCTCATCTCCAACACCGCAGTCTCGCTGATGTCCTTCACGCTGGTGCCCATCGCGCTGTTCATGATCATGGGCGAGGTGATGTTCAACTCGCGCATTGCCATCGACCTCATGGACACGGTGGACAAGTGGTTCGGCCGCCTGCGGGGGCGTCTCGCCTTCATGGCGGTGGGGGGCGGCGTGCTGTTCTCCACGCTGACCGGCAATTCCATGGGCTCCACCGCGCTGCTCGGCTCTACCCTCGTGCCCGAGATGGAGAAGCGGGGCTATGCAAAGCAGATGTCGCTGGGCCCGATCCTGGGCTCGGCGGGTCTGGCGATCATGATCCCGCCGTCGTCGCTTGCGGTGATCCTGGGCGTTGTGGCCAAGCTGTCCATCGCCCAGATCCTGATCGCGATCATCGTGCCGGGGCTGTTGATGGCGGTGATCTATTCCGCCTATATCTGGCTGCGCTGCTGGTGGCATCCGCATCTTGCCCCGCCCTTCGACGTGCCTCCGGCCCCGCTTTCGGAAAAGCTGACGGCGACGGCGATCAACATCGTGCCGCTGTCGGTGGTGGTCTTTGCCGTTGTCGGCGTGATCTTTCTCGGAATCGCCACCCCGACCGAGGCCGCCGCCACCGGGGCGATCGCGACACTGGCGCTGGCGGCGCTGCGGAGGAGGCTGACGGGGCGCGTCTTTACCACCTCGCTGTTCGGTGCGGCCAACATCTCGGCGATGGTCCTGCTGATCGTGTCGGGGGCGGTGGGCTTCACACAGCTGCTGTCCTTCACCGGGGCTACCTTTGGCATGATCGATTTCGTCACTGGCCTGGACGTCTCCAGCGAGTGGCTGATCCTTGCGATGATCGCGTCGGTCATCGTGCTGGGCATGTTCATGGGTCCGCTGCCGATCATGCTGATCACCCTGC
>JAFIEC010000003.1 GCA_020832725.1 Paracoccaceae bacterium
GGCCGCGCATCAGCGCCTCGGCCTGGGCCAGGCAATTGGCCACCAGAAGGCGGTGATGGTGGGCGGGCATTCCGGGCGCGCCCCGGGCCGCCAGCAGGAACTCCACCGGCACGACCCGGGTGCCCTGATGGATGGCCTGCATGAAGGCATGCTGCGCGTTGGTGCCCGGCGCGCCCCAGACCACCGGCACGCTGTCGCGGGCCAGCGGCTGTCCGGCGTGGTCCACCCGCTTGCCGTTGCTCTCCATCTCCAGTTGCTGAAGGAACAGGGGCAGGCGCTCCAGCCGCTGGTCATAGGGGATGACAGCGCGGGAGCCATAGCCGCAGACCTGACCGTGCCACAGCCCGATCAGGCCCAGCAGGAGGGGCAGGTTCCGTTCGGGCGGAGCGGTGCGGAAATGGCTGTCCATCGCCGCAGCGCCCGCCCGCAGGCCGGCGATGCGCCCGGGTCCGAGGGTGATCTCGGTGGCCAGCCCGATAGGCCCCCAGAGCGAGAACCGCCCCCCCACCCAATCGGCAAAGCCGAAGACGCGGCCCGCATCGATGCCCCAGTCGGCGGTGCGGGCGGGGGCGGAGGAGACGGCGGCGAACTGGTCCGCGACCGACCCGCCCGCCGCCTCGATCCAGGCGCGCAGGGTGGCGGCATTGGTCATGGTCTCGACGGTGGTGAAGGTCTTGGAGGCCACCACCACCAGCGTGCGGCGCGGATCGCAGCGGGCCATGATGGCGGAAGCATGCGCGCCGTCCACGTTCGACAGGAAATGCGCCCGTGGCCCGTCGGCCAGTGGTGCCAGCGCCTCGGCCACCATGGCAGGCCCGAGATCGGAGCCGCCGATGCCGATATTCACCACATCGGCAAAGGGCCCGTCGGGGCCCTTCAGCGCACCCGAACGCACGGCCTTGGCAAAGGCGGCGACGCGGGCGCGGGTGGCGCGGACATCGGGCATCACATCCTGCCCGCCCGACAGGATCACCGCGTCGTCGGCTGCGCGCAGGGCGCTGTGCAGCACGGCCCGCCCCTCGGTCGTGTTGATGGGCGCACCCGCGAACATCGCCTCCAGCCTGCCCGCCACACCCGCCTCGGCTGCCAGCTCCAGCAGCAGCGCACGCCCCTGCCGGTCGATCGCGGTGCGCCCGTAATCGAGACGCAGGGCCCCGCCCTCGGTCGGAAGGCTGGCCGAGAAGGCATCCGGGCGGTCGGGGTCATCGTCGTAGAGCGCGGCGATGGGGCGGGCCATTGTGGCCGCGCGGTGCCGGTCAAGCCTGTCCCATGTCTGCATCGGTCTATCCTTCTTGGGCCTTCTCGGGCCTTCTCGGGCCCTTTCTCGCCTTCCCGGGCCGGACCGGGGCGGCACCGCGGCTCAGGGGGCGCGGTGGAATATCGCTTCGGGGGCGAGGCGGGCAAGGGCCGGGCCCAGATCGCCCGCACCCGCCTCGGCCGCCTCGGCCAGCGGCGCAAGGTCGGGCCCGGCGAAGACCAGATGGATCGCAGGTGCCTTTGCCAGATGCGACAGCGTGACCGCCTGATCGTCCGGTCCGGAAAGGGGGGCAAAGGCCCCCTCCGCCTGGGGTGGGCCAAGGCCTGCGGGCAGGCCCAGCGCATTGGCCCCCAGCACCACCGCATCGGGGGCCCGTTCGGGCGCACCGGGTGCCCCGGGCGCCGTGACCCGCGCCGCCCCCGCCGGACCGCGCGACAGCGCCGCCGCCACCGCCGCCCGGGCCGAGACCCGTGAGGCCAGCACCTCGACCCGCGCCCAGTCCAGCTCGGCCCCGGCCAGCGCCTCGAGTGAGGCCAGCACTGCGGCATCGTCCGAGGCCACGAGAAGCGCCCCCTCCCCCTCGCGCGAGACGGCCTGACGCAGGGCCCCGGTCAGGCCCCGGGCCACGCCCAGCGCGAGCATGTCGGCATCGGGATATTCGCTTGTCGCCATCTCCGCCTCCGCTGTCATTCCTGCCCGAGGGGGGCGGGCGGTTCAAGTCCGCAGGCGGCGGGGGGCGGCGAACGGGGCGCGGATCGGCGGATGCGGGCCTCAGCGCGCGGCCAGCGCCTCGGCGAGAACCGCGCGCAGATCATCGGGCGGCACATCGCCGGTGACGAAGGCCGCGCCGATGTCGCGGGCCAGCACCAGCCGCAGACGGCCACCCTCGACCTTCTTGTCCTGGGCCATGAGCGCGATCAGATCCTCTGCCGGGGGCAGGTCTCCGGGCAGGTCGGCCAGCGTCGCGGGCAGGCCGCAGGCGCGGAGATGCGCGCGCAGGCGGGCAGGCGCGTCGGGCGGGCACAGGCCCAGCCGGGCCGAGAGGTCGAGGGCAAGGCCCATGCCCAGCGCCACCCCCTCGCCATGCAGCAGCCGCCCCGTATAGCCGCAGGCAGCCTCCAGCGCATGGCCGAAGGTATGGCCAAGGTTGAGCAGCGCCCGTTCACCGGTTTCGGTTTCGTCGCGGGCGACGATCCCGGCCTTCATCTCCACCGATCGCGCAACCGCCCGGGCCCGCAGCGCGGCATCGCCCGCCAGCAGCCGGGGCCCCGCCTCCTCCAGCCATGCAAAGAACGCCGCGTCGCCCAGCGCGCCGTATTTCACCACCTCGGCATAGCCCGCCCGCAATTCCCGCGCGGGCAGCGTGTCCAGCGTATCGGTATCGGCCAGCACAAGCGCGGGTTGGTGGAACGCGCCCACGAGGTTCTTGCCCTGGGGCGTGTTGATGCCGGTCTTGCCGCCGACCGAACTGTCCACCTGCGCCAGCAGGGTCGTCGGCAGCTGCACGAATCGCACGCCCCGGCGCAGGATCGCGGCCGCGAAACCCGCCAGATCGCCGGTCACGCCCCCGCCCAGAGCCAGCACCATGTCGCGCCGCTCCACCCGCGCCTCGAGCAGCCATTCCACCACCCGCGCCAGCCCCGCCCAGGATTTCGTCGCCTCGCCCGGAGGCAGCTCCAGCACCACAGCCTCGATCCCTGCCCGGGCAAGGCTGTCGCACAAGGGGGCAAGGTGATGGGCGGCCGCGCCCGCATCGGCCAGCACCGCAACGAAAGGCCGCGCCAGAAGCGGGGCGATCTGTGCGCCAGCGCCCGGGATCAGCCCCGGGCCGATGCGCACCTCATAGGCCCGGGCCCCCAGTCCCACCTCGATCCGCGTGATCCCGTTGACCTCGGTCATGTTGCCTGTCCCCTTTCACCCGTTGTCAGCACGCCAGGCACATGGTCCAGCGCCGCCTCGACCCGCCTCGCCACGCGCGCCACGGTCGAGCCGCGCTCATAGGGCACGCGCAGATCGGCCTGCGCATAGACCGGCCTGCGCGTCTCCAGCAACCGCTCGAGCGTGCCGCGCGGGTCGGCTGTCTCCAGAAGCGGCCGGTTCCCGCGCGCCTTGACCCGGGCCCACAGCACATCGGCCGGCACGTCCAGCCAGACCGCGATGCCCCGATCAGTGATGCGCGCCCTTGTCTGCGGGTCCTGAAAGGCCCCCCCGCCCACCGAAAGCACCACCGGCGGCCCGTCCAGCAGCCGCGCGATCACTGCCGCCTCGCGGTCGCGGAACAGCGACTCGCCATAGCGGGCGAAGATATCGGGGATGCTTTCCTGCGCGGCGCGCTCGATCTCCTCGTCGCTGTCCATATGCGCGGCACCAAGAAGCCGGGCCAGCGCCGCGCCGACCGCGCTCTTGCCTGCGCCCATCATGCCCACAAGAACGACGCTGCGCCTCAGCCGCGATGCCATCGCACCCCCCGCCCACGACCGCTTGCCGACCTTTCCGGGCCGATGTCCGGCCCGTTTCCGGACCCCTGTCGCATTTTCCCGCTCATGGCCGCCTGAATGGCGTGAAATGTCACCGAATGCCATATATATTCAGGGCCGCAGGTGCCATGCGATGCCTGCATCAGGGTCAGGGCAGCCCGGCGACAGACCGGTCCCCCATGAAAGAGGCAGCGGCGTGAAATTTGTGAAATATCTCCTCTACCTCGTCCTGCTCGCCGCAATCGGTCTTGTCGGCTACACCTTCGTGGGAGACATGTCCCCCCGCCAGACCGAGATCGTGGCCCCCGTCACCATCGAGGTGAACTGACATGCCCCGGAGCGCCGGCCCGGCCCCGAGTCGGATTGGCCTTGCCTGCCTTTCGGCGGCGCTCACATTGTTTGCCTCCGGAGCGTCCAGGGCCGAAGAGCCGCTTTCGGCGATCGACTGGCTTTCGGAATCGGTGCGCACCACGCCCGAGGCCGCCGCCCCCGGTGGCCTGCAGCCCCTCGAAGAAGCGATGGGCCTGCCCGGCATGCTGCACGACGAGATCCTTGCCCAGCCGCTGGGCAGGGTCGCACTCGACGCGGTCGGGCTGCTGCCACCCCGGGTGACGGGCTTTCCGCCCGATCTGTGGGGCGCGGGCCGCACCTCGGAGATCGTCGCCCTGATCCAGCGCCAGCCTGCGGAAACCCTGCCCGAGGCGGGGGCCTTGCTCCGCCGCGTTCTTCTGGCCGAGCTGGAGCCGCCCGCCATCGCCGATTCCGGTGACGGGCTGCTGTTTCTCGCGCGCCTCGACCTGCTGCTGGAGAAGGGCGCGCTGGAGCAGGCACAGGCCCTGATCGAACGCGCCGGAAGCCTGCAGCCCGAAGTGTTTCGCCGCTGGTTCGACATAAGCCTGCTTCTGGGCCTCGAGGATCGCGCCTGCGGAGCCCTCACCTCGAGCCCCGATCTCGCCCCCTCCATGCAGGCGCGCATCTTCTGCCTTGCCCGGGCAGGGGCCTGGCCCGCCGCGGCCCTCACGCTGGCCCCGGGAGAGGCGCTGGGCTTTCTGTCCCCCGCAGAGGCCGAGATGCTGGCCCGCGTT
>JAFIEC010000009.1 GCA_020832725.1 Paracoccaceae bacterium
GCCGTCGGCGGGGGTTGGGGGCGGGTTGGGGGGGTGGTGGGGGGGCTGGGGGGCGGGGGTTGGGGTTTGGCGGCCGCCCGCGGCCACCCTCGACATGCTCGCGGGCAGTCGGGCCCGGGCACAGGCTTTTGCGCGGGCCACGTCGGAATTGTTCTTCCAATTTGACGCGGACCGCCGCTTTGTCGATCTGGAGGTGGCTGACGACGGCATGCTTTTCCAGCCACGGGAGCGCTTTATCGGTCGCACGATCGAGGAGACGCTGCCCGAAACGGTTGCGCGCATCTGTGCCGGTGCGTTCGACAGGGTGGACCAGACGGGACTCCCCAGTCATGCCGCCTACTCCCTTCAGGTCGAGGGCCGGCAACGCTGGTACGATCTTTCGGTGGCCCCGCTGGAAAGCGACACGGGCGGCTATGTCGCCGTGGTCCGTGATGCGACCGAGCGGCGCGAGGCGGAGGCCGCCCTGGCGCGCCTTGCCCTCGATGCCGCTCAGGCACGCAACCGTCTGGTCAACGCCGTCGAGGCCTTGCCCGACGGCTTTGCCTATTACGACGCGCAGGACCGCCTCGTGTTGTGCAACCGGCGTTACCGCGAATTCTATCCCAGGGCCGCCGAGCGCATGGTGCCGGGAGCCCGCTATGAGGACATTCTGCGCTTTGGCATTTCCAGGGGAGAGATCGTCGATGCCATCGGCCGCGAACAGGAATGGATTTCGCGGCGGCTGGAGATGCGTGCGCAGGGATTTGCCGAGCTTGAACAGCTTGTGGAGGGGGGGCGTTGGCTTCGCGTGCTGGAACAGCGCACCCACGATGGCGGTACCGTGGGCCTGCGGATGGACATCACCGCGCTGAAGCAGGCCGAACAGCGGGTGCGCGAGGATCATTCCGCCGCGATGGATGTGGCCTTTGACGGCATTGCGCTGACGGATTCGCAGGGTCGGTTCGTCTACATGAACCGGGCCCATCAGGCGCTCTTCGGTTTCTCGCGAGACGACGAGTTCCTGGGCCGGCACTGGAGTATCCTGTACACGCCTGCGGGTGCCCGCTTCATGCGCGATGTCGCCGAGACACAGCTGGAGCGTGCCGGGAGCTGGCGCGGCGAGGTGCAGGGCCGCCGTGTGGACGGATCGGTGCTGGAGCAGGAGGTCTCGCTGACGGCGAGGCCCGACGGCGGTACGATCTGCATCATCCGCAACATCGCCGAGCGGCGGCGAGACGAGGCGGAGCGGGGTCGGCTGCGCGAGCAATTGCAACTCGCCCAAAGGCGCGAGGCGATCGGGCAGCTTGCCGCTGGACTGGCGCATGATTTCAACAACCTTCTGGGCACGATCTCCGGCTCGGTCGCGCTGATCGAAAGCGGCGCGCCCGATACGCCGGCGCATCTGGGTCGCATCCGTTCGGCGGCGGGGCGGGCGGTGGAACTTGTGGCGCGTCTGGCCGGCCCGGGCCAGCGCGAGCGGAGCCTGCGGCGGCTTGACCTGCGCGCGTCGCTCCGGGAGGCGGGAGACCTGCTGCGCGTGCAGGTGCCTGTCGGCACCCGTCTGGAGATCGACGTTCCCGACACCCCGGCCGAGGCGATGGCCGATCCGGTGGATGTGCTGCAGGTGCTGTTGAACCTCGTGATCAACGCGCGCGACGCCGTGGCCGGGCATGAGGACGGGCGGATCGTGCTGTCGCTGCGCGAAGCTGCGCCCGAGGACCTGATGCCGCCCTTCCAGCTTGGCAGCCCGCTGCCAGGAAATGCCTATCTGTGCATCACCGTCCGCGACAACGGCCCCGGCATCCCCGAGGAGATGCGGCGCGAGGTGCTGTTGCCCTATGTCTCCGGAAAGGGCGGGGGCGGCAGCGGTCTGGGCCTTGCCATCGTGGCGCGGCTGGTGGGCAGCAACCACGCGGCGCTGCGCATCGGCGCGGCCCCCGGAGGGGGCGCAGAGGTCACGTGCCTTTGGCCCTGCGTGCCTCCGGGGGCCATGCACGATGATCGCGAGAGGGGCGCGGCGGTCCCTCCGGGGATGCTGCGGGGGCGCACCGTTCTTCTGGTGGATGATGATGCCGGGATGCTGGAGGTCCTGAGTGCGTTCCTGGAAGCCGCCGGCGCGGAGGTGGCCCCCTGTACCGACCCGACCGATGCATTGGCCGCTCTTGCCGAGGATCCGGGCGCGTGGGACCTGCTGATGACCGATTTCGACCTTGGGCGTTACGACGGTGCCGCCTTCGCGGCCGACGCGCGCAGGCTGTCGCCGGGCTTGCCGGTCGTGCTTGTCACGGCGTTGCCCGACTGGAAGTCCCGGGCGGGCGAGGCCGGGGCCGCCACCCCCTTTGCAGCGGTCGTGCCAAAGCCGGTGGAACGGCAGGCGCTGCTCGAGGTTGCGGCGCGCGCGATCGCGGCCCGGCCTCAGTCATAGCGCAGGTCGGTCGCCTTGCCGCGGAAGATCGTGTAGGCCAGCACGGAATATCCGGCGATCACCGGCAGCACGACAACTGCTCCGATCAGGATGATGACGAGGCTCTCCGGTGCCGCAGCGGCCTCGAAGATGGTCATCCGCTCGGGCACGACGTAGGGGAAGAACGAATAGGCAAGCCCCACGAAAGCCAGCGCAAAGAGTGCACTGGTTGCCGCGAAGGGCAGCCACGAAAGCCTGTCGTCCGCGAAGGGCATGCGCCGCAGCATCAGCCACAGCCCCGCCATGAGGGCCGCCGACGCAAGCGGCAGCGGGGCGAGGAGCAGGAACTCGGGCAGGGAGAACCAGCGCTCCCATATCCGGGGCGAGGCAAGCGGCGTCGCCACCGAGATCGCCGCCATGCCCAGGGCCACGGCCCAAAGGCCCTCGCGGGCCCAGCCCAGCGCCTTGGCCTGCAAGGGACCCTCGGCCTTGTGGACAAGCCATGTCGCCCCGATCACGCTGTAGCCCACCGTCAGGAACAGCCCCGTCAGAACGGCAAAGGCCTGCGCCGCCGCCCCGCCCTGCAGGCCCATGATGTACAGTCCCAGCATGTAGCCCTGTGAAAAGGCCGTCATGGCCGAACCGGCAAAGAACGCCCTGTTCCAGCTCGCCTTGCGCGCGGGCGGCACCTTGGCGCGGAATTCGAAGGCGACCCCCCGCAGGATGAGCCCGACCAGCATCACCGCCACCGGCAGGTACAGCGCCGTCAGGATCGTGCCGTGGGCCACGGGAAAGGCCACCAGAAGCAGCCCGACCGCCATCACGAGCCAGGTCTCGTTGGCATCCCAGAACGGGCCGATCGCGCCGATCATGCGGTCTTTCTCGGCATCCGTGGCAAGCGGCATGAGCAGCCCCACGCCAAGGTCGAAGCCGTCTAGAATGACATAGATCAGGATCGACAGCCCCATCAGGCCGGCGAAGACCACGGGAAGCCAGACATCCGGCGGGTATCCGAACAGCATGGGGCTACTCCGCAGGGAGGGGCGCGGGGGATGAGGGGCGCGGCAGCACGTGGCCTATTCCGTTGAAAAAGTCGCTCTTGATCGAAGCGTAGGTCGCTGATTCAATCCTTTTGGCAGGGAGGGATTGGTGATGATGGGACCAAGGCAGGAAGCGCAGGCGGCGCTGTTTTACGAGTTCTCGCTGGAGGACCACGTCCCGCAAGACCACTTGCTTCGATCGATTGACCGCTTTGTCGACCTGAGCAGCATTCGCGCCCATCTTGCAGATTTTTACAGCCACACCGGCCGCCCCTCGGTCGATCCCGAGTTGCTGATCCGCATGCTGCTGGTCGGCTATTGTTTCGGCATTCGCTCGGAGCGGCGGCTGTGCGAAGAGGTGCATCTGAACCTGGCATATCGCTGGTTCTGCCGCCTCGATTTGAGTGACAGGGTCCCGGATCACTCGACGTTTTCGAAGAACCGACACGGGCGGTTCCGTGACAGCGAACTGCTCCGCCACCTGTTCGAGACGACCGTCGCGCGGTGCATTGAGGAAGGCCTGGTCAGCGGCCAGCGCATGGCGGTGGATGCCAGCCTGATCGCCGCGGACGCGAACAAACAGAACTCGACGCCGAAGGAGGACTGGGACGTCTCACAGATTGATCCAGCCGATGCCCCGCGCGCCATACGCGAATATCTCGACACCCTGGACGAGGCCGCCTTCGGCGCCGCCAGCGACGTGCAGCCCAAGTTCACGTCGCATTCCGATCCGGCCAGCCAGTGGACGGCAGCGCGCAAGGGCCCGGCATTCTTCAGCTATTCCGACAACTACCTGATCGACACCGATCATGGCGTGATCGTCGATGTCGAGGCGACGCGCTCGATACGCCAGGCCGAGGTCGGCTCGACCAAGACCATGCTGGATCGCGTGAAGGCCAGGTTCGACCTGCATCCTGAACGGCTGATCGCGGACACGGCCTACGGCACCGGGCCGATGCTGGGCTGGCTGGTCGACCGCAAGATCGCGCCGCACATTCCGGTTTTGGACAAGTCCGAGCGCACCGACGGAACCTGGAGCCGGGCGGACTTCGAGTGGGACGCCGAGAACAACCAATACATTTGTCCCGAAGGTCAGGAACTGAAGCAGTTCCGGCGTAACTATTCCGACCCGAATCGGGGGCCGACGGGCAAAGGCGTTGCCAAATATCGCGCCCTCAAGAACATCTGCCAGGTCTGCCCTTCAAAGTCGCGCTGCTGCCCGAACATGGAGTTCCGGTCGATTACCCGCGAAGAACACGAAGACGCCCGTCAGGTTGCCCGCGACATTGCCAAAACCAAGCAATACGAAATCTCGATGAAGCTCCGAAAGAAGGTCGAAATGCTGTTCGCACACCTCAAGCGCATCCTCGGCCTGAACAGGCTCCGATTACGTGGTCCATGCGGGGCAAAGGACGAATTCCTCCTCGCCGCAGCCGCCCAGAACCTCCGCAAGCTGGCCAAGATCCTTCCTGCACCGCAGCAGCCGCGCAAAGCCTGACAGGAAAGGTGCTCGCCCCACGTTCAGACGTCGATATTCTGCGCTCGCAAACGGGTGTTTTTCCACGGAATCGGCCAGCACCAGCACGGGGACCATCAGCCCCAGCCAGATCAGTCCGAGAAGCCATGCCGCAGGGCCTGCCTGCCTCTTGGTGCGGGGGGGTGGGGCCA
>JAFIEC010000428.1 GCA_020832725.1 Paracoccaceae bacterium
CAGATCATCTGGCGGTTTCGGCAAGCCTATCCCGGCAAGCGTATCCTGTTCCTCGCCGACCGGAATGTCCTGATCGATCAGACGATGGTCAATGACTTCCGACCCTTCTCGGGCAAGATGGCCAAGCTTTCCACGCAGTCCAAGACGATTGAACGCGCAGACGGGTCAAAAACCGATGTGACCCTCGCGCTCGACAAGAAACGCCGGATCGACACATCCTATGAAATTTACATGGGCCTGTATCAGGCGATCACCGGGCCAGAGGAAAGTCAGAAGCTCTATCGCGAATTCTCCCCTGATTTCTTCGATCTGATCGTCATCGATGAATGTCATCGCGGCAGTGCCGCCGACGACTCTGCATGGCGTGAAATCCTTGACCACTTCTCGTCTGCAACCCAGATCGGCCTGACCGCCACGCCGAAGGAAACGGAATATGCCTCGAATATCGGGTATTTCGGTGAGCCGGTCTACAGCTACACCCTGAAACAGGGCATCCGCGACGGGTTTCTTGCGCCCTACAAGGTCATCAAAATCCACATCGACCGCGACATTCAGGGTTACCGGCCTGAAAAGGGGCAGCTTGATCGTGATGGCGAGGAAATCGAGGATCGGATTTACAACGCAAAGGATTTTGACCGCACGCTTGTGCTGGATGATCGCACCAAGCTTGTCGCCCAGAAGGTGACCGAGTTCCTGCGCGACAGTGGCGACCGGATGGCGAAGACCATCATCTTCTGCGTCGATCAGGAACATGCGGCCCGGATGCGACAGGCACTCATCAATGAAAACCCTGATCTGGTCGCGGAAAACCACCGCTATGTCATGCGCATTACTGGCAATGACAAGGAAGGGCTGGACCAGCTTGGAAACTTCATTGACCCAGAGGCCCCTTACCCCGTCCTCGTGACAACCTCGCGCCTGCTTTCCACGGGTGTTGATGCCCAGACCTGCCGCCTGATCGTGCTGGACCGCGAGGTCGGCTCAATGACCGAGTTCAAACAGATCGTTGGTCGCGGCACCCGCGTGCATGAGGATACCCGCAAGCTCTATTTCACCTTGATGGATTTCCGGGGCGCATCCAGCCACTTTGCCGACCCTGATTTCGATGGCGAACCCGTCCAGATTTACACCCCCGGCCCGGATGATCCTGTCTCACCCCCAGATGAAACGCCAACGCAAGGTGGTGAAACGCCCACGGAGCCGATTGATCCGAGCGAAACTGTCCTGATCGATCCGGGTAACGTGACGCTTGGGCGCGAGGGCGCATCTGGTCAGAAGCCCAAAGTCTATGTCGATGGCGTGGGCGCGCTGATCGTGGCCGAGCGAGTTGAATACCTTGATGAACAGGGCAAGCTTGTCACGGAAAGCTTGCGTGATTTCACCCGCAAGGCCGTCCAGCGCCATTTTGCCAGCCTTGATGAGTTCCTGCGCCGCTGGAACCAGTCAGAACGCAAACAGGCCCTGTTCGAAGAACTCGCCGCCGAGGGCTTGCCCCTCGATGTCATCGGGCAGGAGTTGAACCTCGATCTCGATCCGTTCGATCTGATCTGCCACATCGCCTTTGACGCCAAGCCGCTCACCCGCAAGGAACGCGCCGACAATGTCAAAAAGCGCGACGCTTTCACCAAATACGGTCCCCAAGCCCGCGCCGTTCTGGAAGCCCTGCTGGAAAAATATGCTGATGATGGCGTTATCAATCTGGATGACCCCAAAATATTGAAGATCAATCCTTTCGCAGGCATGGGAACCGAGGTTGAACTGATCCGCGCTTTCGGAAAAAAGCCTGACTATCTGCGCGCCGTGCATGAATTGCAGTCCGCCCTTTATGATGAAAGCGCCTGATCCATGTCCGTCCGCACCCTCGTCAAATCGATCCAGGACATCATGCGCAAGGACACTGGCGTCGATGGTGACGCGCAGCGCATGTCGCAGCTGGTCTGGATGTTCTTCCTGAAAATCATCGATGATCAGGATGAAGCCTTGGAAATCACGCAAGGCGATTACACCTCGCCCATTCCCGAAGACCTGCAATGGCGCGCTTGGGCGGCAGACCCCGAAGGCATCACCGGCGACACCCTGCTGGATTTCGTCAACACCGACCTGTTTCCCCGCCTGAAAGCCCTGCCCACAGTCAAAGGCTCCCGCGCCAAGGTCGTGCGCGATGTGTTCGAGGATGCCTATAACTACATGAAATCCGGCCAGCTGATGCGGCAGGTGATCAACAAGATCAACGAGGTCGATTTCAACAACCTGTCCGAGCGTCAGCATTTCGGCGACATTTATGAACAGCTTCTGAACGACCTCCAAAACGCAGGGAACGCGGGCGAATACTATACCCCGCGCGCGGTCACCGCCTTCATGGTGCAACAGATCGACCCGAAACCGGGTGAACTGCTGATGGACCCCGCCTGCGGCACCGGCGGTTTCCTGACCTGCTCCATGCGCCACATGCGCGACCGCTACGTCAAACGGCCCGAGGATGAGGCGCTGATGCAGGCCAACTTGCGTGCTGTGGAAAAGAAACCGCTGCCCCATATGCTGTGTGTGACCAACATGCTGCTGCACGGGGTCGAGGAACCCTCTTGGGTGCGCCATGACAACACCCTTGCCCGCCCGCTGATCAGCTGGGGCCAATCCGACCGCGTGGACATCGTCCTGACCAACCCGCCCTTCGGCGGGAAAGAGGAGGACGGGATCGAGAACAACTTCCCCACCTACCGCACCCGCGAAACCGCCGATCTGTTTCTGGCGCTGATCATCCGCATGCTCAAACCCGGTGGCCGCGCTGCGGTGGTTCTGCCAGATGGCTCGCTCTTTGGCGAAGGGATTAAGACCCGCCTGAAAGAAGCGCTGATGACGGAATGCAACCTGCACACCATCGTGCGCCTGCCCAATTCCGTCTTCCGCCCCTATGCCAGCATCGGCACCAACCTGCTGTTCTTTGAAAAGGGCACGCCGACGACCGAGACATGGTTCTGGGAACATCGCGTGCCCGAAGGGCAAAAGGCCTATTCCATGACCAAACCCATCCGGCTGGATCATCTGAATGAGTGCGCCGCATGGTGGGGCGGGGCTGCGCGCGCGGGCCGGGTAGAAAATGACCGCGCTTGGCGGGTCAGTTTCGAGGATGTGAAGGCGCGCGGGTTCAATCTGGATTTCAAGAACCCCCATGCGGTCGAGGAAGTCATGGACGACCCCGAAACCCTGCTGGATGCGCTGAATACTGCCGAGGCAGAGGTCACAGCCCTGCGCGGTCAGTTGAAGGCGATATTGGCCGAGGCCTTGGCACGATGACGGACACGCCCTTTTCCGGTGATCAGCTTCTGGCCATGTATGACCGTGTGGCGGGCGCTGAGGATGCGATCCCCCGCCTGCGCCGCTTTGTGCTGGATCTGGCCGTGCGCGGGAAGCTGGTGGAACAGGATGCGGGGGATGAACCGGCCTCAAAGCTGTTGGAGCGGATCGAGGCCGAGAAGGTGCGGTTGGTCAAGGCTGGGGAGATAAAGAAATCTGCCGTTGATCCGGTCGAACTCAAAGATGAACCCCACCAACTACCGAAAAATTGGGCGTGGGTCAGGTTTGCATCAATTGCTGATTTTTCTGCAGGCAGAACGCCCGCAAGAAACGAGTCCTCCTTTTGGAATACTGGTGATTATCCTTGGGTCAGCATCGCCGACATGAAAGATGGCGAAATTCTGACAGCGACCAAGGAAACGATTAGCGAAAGAGCGAGACAAGAAGTTTTCAAGTCAGAGCCGGTTCCAATCGGGACAATGATTATGAGTTTCAAACTTACAATAGGCAAAATTTCCCGTCTTGGCGTGTCTGCTTTCCATAACGAAGCAATTATCACTATCCGACCGATCTTGAACTCGCTTGATGAGCTTTTGTTTATCACATTGCCTGAGCTGGCTCGGGGTGGTGACACAAAGGGAGCAATCAAAGGGGCAACCCTGAACCGCGAGTCTTTATCAAACTTGTGCATTCCCCTCCCACCCCTCGCGGAACAACACCGCATCGTGGCGAAGGTTCAGGAATTGATGGCCCTGCTGGACGGGCTGGAAGTGGCGCGGGTGCGGGCAGAGGGGGCGCGGGACAAGCTGACCGCCGCCACCCTCCACCGCCTGACTGACGAGGGCACCGACCCCCAAACCGCCACCGCCTTCGCCCTGAAAACCCTACCCGCCCTGACCACCCGCGCGGGCCAAATCAAACCCCTGCGCCAAACCATCCTCAACCTCGCCGTGCGCGGCAAGTTGGTGGAACAGGATGAGGGGGATGAACCGGCGTCGGTGCTGTTGGAGCAGTTGCGTGCAGACCGTGGAAAGCTACTCAAAGAGAAAGGCGTTCGAACGAAAAAACCGGTTGACCCATTGCGTGACATTGACGATCTAAATTTACCCTGCAACTGGACAGCGGATGCCTTTGCCAACCTGATCGACCCGCGTGAGACCATATCTTATGGTGTGCTGGTTCCGGGGCCGGATGAAGAAGGCGGTGTCCCATTTGTCCGCGCGCAAGACCTTGCTCTTTCTGGCCATCCAAGCAGGCCCAACAAGACAATCTCCCTCGACATAGAAAGAAAATACGCTCGAACGCGATTGCGAGGCGGAGAAATTCTGCTCTGTGTCGTTGGAAGCATTGGCAAGCTCGGTGTCGTGCCTCCTGAATGGGCAGGGGCAAATATCGCTAGAGCCGTTGCACGTATTTCACCCATGGAGCACCTGAGCCGTGACTTTGTGCTGCTCTTCCTCCGCAGCGATCTTGCGCAATCCTATTTTGAAGATGCAACGAGGACGCATGCACAGCCAACGTTGAATGTGGGTTTGATTGAGAAGCTTCCATTCCCCCTCCCCCCCCTCGCCTAACAATACCGTATCGTCGCCAAGGTCTTTGCCCTCATGGCGCTGTGTGACCAGTTGGAAACGGCCCTGACCACCAGTGCCACGACCCGCTCCCGTCTGCTCGACACGCTCATCCGCAGCGCCCTGTCGCCGGATGTGCAAATGCCAGAGGCTGCAGAATGACCAACAAGGACTCACCCGAAGCGCTTGCCTTTCTGACGGTGTTCAACCGATTGAAAGGGCTGGTTGATGATGACCCAGCTAACATTGTCCCCGATGCCGAAAAGGATGAAAGCATCCGGGATTTATGCGCAGACCTGTTCTTCGCGGCGCATTTCGCAGACCCGCCTTCCGCACGCGGCCCGGACACCCTGACCGCTCCGGCTGATCCTGTTTTCATCCGCGCATGGCGTGAATATGAAGCTGATTACGCCGGCCCTGTGTTCACTGCTGTGTTCGGTGATCTTTCAGGATTGGTAGGCGAGGACCATCGCACCTTGCCTGACAGGCGCTGGGACGCTGCCGATGATGACGCGCGTGAAGCAAGCTCCGGCATTGAGCAGGCGATGAGCTTTGCTCAAGACAATATCGATCAGGAACACCGCCACGCCTCGTTTCCCGAGGGTTTTGTCGAAGATGTCACCGAAGGCCTGAAGGCATGGGACAAGCTACACAGTGAAACGCGTTTTGATCTGCGGGGTATCTTCCGTCGCCGCGCGCTTATTCCGTTCGTGCTAATCCCCCGCGCAGTGTCCGCCAAATACCCTGACAAAGGCCGGCATTCGCTGCTTACCAACCTGCGACAGGCGCATGATGCCTTCGTGTTCGGGGTTCCGCATGCGTCGATCGCCATGATGCGATCCATCATGGAAGCGGTGTTGCACGACCATTACCGCGCGAATGGGTCCAGCCTGCATGCGATGATTGAGGACCGCAGATTTTCACCTCCAAAGGCAGCGAACAAGGCGGCACTTCACAGGCTTCGAATGCTCGCAAATTCTGTCCTTCACCTGGGAGACAAGCAGCTCAGTTCCGGCCTTCCGAACCTTGATGAGGAAGGGCTTGAGAAAGAGATCGTTCGGCTTCTGTTTGTGCTGCGCGCTTTGATTGAGGGGGCGAAGTGACTGAAGTAATATCGCATCCGCGTAGCATGGTGGCGAGGGTCGATGCCCTCAGGTCGCTGTGTGGCCAGTTGGAAACGGCCCTGACCATCACCGCTACCCGCAGCGCGGTCTATAAGGATGGCGAGACCTTCCTGTATCTGGCGCGCTTCAACGGGGATGACTCGGCCTTGGTGGGCCGCTCAAAGGGTTTCGGGAAGGCGCCTGCGCTGGTCAAGATCGGGGTGTCGAATGACCCGGTGGCGCGCTGCGCCCAGCTCAATTCCGGATTTCCCCCGGGCGGGGCGGGGAAGTGGGTGATCCACCTGCAAGCGTCGTTCCCGGACAGGAAGCGGGCCGAGGTAGCCGAGGCGTTCTTCAAGGATAATCGCGGGCGGCTGGAAAGCCTTGGGGGCGAGTTCTTCTGGGGTGACCATGATGATGCAGAGAGCAGCTTTGTGCGGGTGCCGGGGGTGTCGCGGTTCGGTCGGGGGTGATCTGATCTGCGTGCCGAGTTCGCCCCCATGGCTGTGAGGAGTGGGCAGTGACACCTGCCTGATGCAGCTGCGCGCCACCTGTATAGAGGAGGTCAGGAACGCCTTCTCGACCGAGCAGCATCGTTACGTCTCAGGCGCATCTGGCCACAAACCCGCCCGGTCCCGCCGCTTGTGCCGTTCCGGGCAGGTTCGATGGAAAACTATCAGCTTTCATTGCAATCATAACGGTTATCACTCACTTAAAAACGGGAATTCTGATTAAAAAAGGGCAAACAGGTTTTCAGATCGGTAAGTCCCAAGTCTGTATGAGGTATCGTTCAATAACGAACGAAGGGTATTCATGTTCAGATAAACGACACCCCAGCGAAAGAAACGGCCAGTCCAGTTCCAGTCGGGTATGCTCTCGAGCGCAGGGATGCCAGGGTAGCCACGCGAGGATCAGGACGACCCTGACGGCTTTCAGGATCAGCATGTGGAAGCGGAGCAGGTCTTGCTGATAGCAGCGGGGCAGCCCTGCATCGGCAGACGCAGGTAGGTCAGAACAAGAGCTGCGTGAGTGGCTGCGCGGGTGGCGTGACCAGCCCGGATTATCCGGGGCTGCTGTCATCCACCACGCCACGAAGCACTTCGCTGGTCGCAGGAAGTGGAGCAGCGATTGACCCTCTCAATGCAGCCTGTGGATACCCCTGATGCTTTCCGGGCTGCCATGAATGACCGAGAAAAAGTATCCCCGCACTCGCCTGAGTGACTTCGCAATCAAAGGGTCGTCTGGGTGATGGGGGGGATGACCGAATTGGATAGGAAGGCTCTCGGCAAAGCCAAGTGATATCCCCTTGTATCTCAGAGCCTATCGGCGCGTTCCGCCACCTGGATTTCGATTTGCGCGATAAAGCCATCGATCAAACGCATCAGGGATTGGTCGCCCGCAAGGGCCGGGTCCAGGTTTGTCCGAATTTCAATGCACGTCGCTTCCAGCTCTGCCCATGTGATCGCCGAAAGGCTCATGCGGTCCAGTACAGATAGCAGGGCCTCTCGGTTCTCGGTGACCAGCTGCCGTACTTTCTTGGGCAGAGCAGTAATGTCAATCCGCTCGAGCAGCTTCGCATCGACCGTCGGCCCATTGAGTGTACCGCATTCGCGCCAGTGTCGCTCATCGGCTGGGGTTTCAAGAATGTAGAGCAAGCCGAGTGCGTCGCGCGGCCCGGAATGCTGCTCTTCCCATGCGAAAAGGGCGGCGTATTTGATGATCTGGACCGCGCTACTCTTGGCCTTGAGTTTCAACTCAACGCCCAAGGCTGACCGACTGGACACGAAAAACCCGTCTTGTTGGGTCACATTCTCGGATCTGGACCACCCATACCGCTGTCGGATTTCACGCCCCAGAGATGTGTAGGGGCCGGTATCGCTGATGCCCAGCGGCTTCGCGAAGCAACGTTCGATCATCATGTCCGGCGCGATCGCAAAGGTGATGTCAAACACATGGTTCAGGATTTCCTCCTGGCGCGCCAGCCAGACCTTGTGCGCGTCTGCCGTCCTCGCGCGGGCATAGAGCGGACCTGACTTGTTCACATGATCCGCAGGTACGCTGACCCGGTTACCATCTTCGTGCCAAAGACGCTGCGGGATCGATTTCATACCAATGTATTGGGGCGCCCAGTAGAACTGATCAGCGATATCCCAGTATTTGTGATTCCAGGTGCTCCTGTCCTTCATGGCTTTCCCTTCATATGCGGTCAGGTTTGCCCGATGGCGCGTCTGCCCATCGACGCGCGCTGATGACCTCGATTAAGGCCTGCGGAGCACAGAGCGGTGCCACGACAATCGCGTAATGTCATAAAGTCGCTGCGCGTCATTGGGAAGGTTCAGCTTCTCAGGTTCAAGAATACAGATATTACGCCTCAGATGGCACGGGAAGACCCTGCGAAACGGGACACTGCGCATTGCAAGATCTGTGAAATTGACTTCTCGGCTGGGTCAGATATGGTTGCTTTTCAATCGACACGACCCCAGATGATGCTACACATTTTGCTACACATCCCGCAACACAACAAATCTTTAAGATATTGTATTTATTGAAAATAATGCAAGTTCACTTGGCGCCCAACGGACTGTCTCTCCGCCAATCCCCTGTGATTTCATTGAAAAACTAGCCTCCGGGCAACATGCCCCACATAGAAGAATGCCTGGGCAAGTAATGGGCGTTGATCCCTGCAACGCGCCTTGTTCGAGGATGAAAAAGCGCTCGTCACCTATTCGCTGCCCGATACTGACAATAACGGAGATCAGCGCCAAGCAGCAAAACTTCAATCAGCAGAGCCGAAGCCCTGCAGACCGGAATCACGCCGCCTTGCCCAAATCACTCGGCGACGGACAAAGGTCATCTGTAGCGCTTCGCAACAAGCGGGTGGGGGTCGATGACCAGTATCATCCCTCGCCTGTTTCTTGTGACGGTCTGGATGTTAGCCAAACTTTCACGCATGATTTGCCTGTATGTTCTGACCTGCTCCCCAAGTGGCGCCATACGCCTGTAGTTCGGGTTTGCATCCCCTCCATTGGTCTGGGGTCAGCAGATCTGGTGTCAGAACATCGGCGCGTATTTCCATGCGTCTGCATCGGGTGTGACCTCGTCAAGGTCATAATCGGCCGATTGCAACCGGCGTGCAATGCCCAGGCCAGCCGCCGCCGCTTGGTCGACCAGCGCGCGCCCGGCTTCGACATCTTGCGCCACGCCGCGCCCGCGGATCATGTCGATCCCGTGATTATATTTGCCGACCGCGTCGCCCATCTGGCCCGCCCGTCTGCTCCATTCCGTTGCGCGGTCCGGGTCTTCATCCGCGCCAAGGCCGTTATGGTCAAGCTGGCTCATCCAGTTCATGGCCTGCGTCCAGCCCGCCGCTGCACAGGCTTCAAAGATGATGCGCGCCGCCTCATGTCGGCCGGATTTCGTTGCCAGATAGCCATTGGCGCAGACAATCATATCGACATCGCCACGCGCGGCACGCTCGACCAGTCGTTCAAGGGTCATTTCTTCGGGGTTGGTGGTGCCATATTGCGAGAAATCCTCTTCCCCGGCCAGCGCAGGCAGGGCAAGCAGCAACAGGGGAAGAAGCAGGCGCATGTCAGTTCCTCTTGTCTAGCGGGTCTTGCGGGTCATGATGCCGCGGGCAGGGTCGAAGCCCCAAAGCGCAAGTGCCAGAAACACCGCAAAGGTCAGCGCGACCCAGCCCAGAGCTTCGGTGTTCAGGCGCATGTAAAGCGCGAAGCGGATCAGTTCGACCGCGTGGCTGAACGGGTTCCACGCACAGATATCGCGCAACAAGCGCGAGGATTCGGCCATGCGCCAGAGCGGGTAAAGCGCGGTCGAAAGGAAAAACACCGGGAAGATCACGAAATTCATCACGCCCGCAAAATTCTCCAACTGGCGGATGGTCGAGGCCAGAAACAACCCCACAGCCCCCAGCATCAGCCCCGCAACCAGTAGGGCAGGCAACACCCAGAGATAGCCCATAGGCGGCAGTCTGATGCCATAAAGATACGCAATCCCCAAGAACGCATAGGCTTGCAGGATCGAGACCAGCACACCCGCCAGCAGCTTGCAGAACAAGAGCCACCAGCGGGGCAGCGGCGCGGTCAGTAACAGCCGCATTGACCCCATTTCGCGGTCATAGACGAGGCTCAGCGCCGATTGCATGGCGTTGAACAGCAGGATCATCGCCACCAGTCCGGGCACGATATAGACCTCGTAGGTGATATAGGTCTGATAGGGGGCGGTGATCGACAGGCCGAGGGCTGCGCGAAACCCGGCCGCAAAGACCAAAAGCCATACAAGCGGGCGCACGAGCGCGGCCAGAAAGCGTTCGCGCTGGGTCACGAAGCGCAGCGCTTCACGCAGCAGGATGGCTGACAGGGCGCGCAGATAGGGGCTCATGCGGCTGCATCCTCGGTCAGGGCCATGAAATGCGCGGCCAGCCCGTTTTGCGGGGCCATGTCGCGCGCGCGCCCGGTTTCCAGAATTTCGCCGTGATGCAGGATCAGTACCGTGTCATCCGCTGCCACCTCATCGACCAGATGTGTGGCCCAAAGGACGGCAATCCCGTCCTCGCGCGCCAGCGCGTGCACATGGGCGGTGATGCTGACGCGCGCGCGCGCGTCCAGCCCCACGGTCGGTTCATCCAGCAGCAGCAGGCGCGGGCGATGCATCAGCGCGCGGGCGATTTCCAGTCGCCGCCGATGCCCGCCATTCAGGTCGCGGGCCTTTTCGCGCGCGCGCTCGGCCATGTCCAGCCGCTCCAGCACGTCTTGCGCGCGCGCCGCACTCTCGCGGCGCGACAACCCGTGCAGCGCACCGAAATAGGCCAGATTGCGTGCCACACTCAGATCCAGATCCAGCGTCATTTGCTGAAACACGACACCCATTTGCGCGAGCGCGGCGCGGGGGGCCTGTTGCAAGTCCTTGCCCATCACCGAAATCCGGCCCTGTTTTGCCACGAATAGCCGTGTCAACAATGCAAAGAGCGTGGATTTGCCCGCCCCGTTGGGACCAAGAAGCGCGCAGAACTCGCCCGGCTGAACCGCAAAAGAGACGCCTTTCAGCGCCTCTTTCCGGCCATAGCGAAAGCTCAGCCCTGCGACGTCAAGCGCGGCCATCAGCTGTCGGCAGGACGGTAAGCCGCACCCCAGGGGAAGCGCCCGACCTTGACGGTCTTGATCGGCTCACCGCGTTCCAGATCGATGATCGTCACATCCCCGGAAACACCATTGGTCGTGAAGAGCAGTTTTTCATCATCCGACATGGCCATGTGCCAGACACGGCGGCCGACCAGATGATAGTCCAGCACCTCGTAATTCTCGATATCCACGACGGCGATCCGGTTGGCCGGGCCAAGCGCGACATAGGCGCGGGTCATGTCCTCGGTCAGCTTGAAGCCCACGGGCTGCACATCATGCGGGTGCACATCCGGAATTTCGAAGCGGATCTCGACCAGTTCCTCGAAGGTTTCGGTGTCGAAGACATGCAAGCCCCCGCCAATTTCGGCGCTGACGAACAGCCGCGCGTCATCGGTAGTGAATTCGGCATGGCGCGGGCGTGATCCAACCAGCGAGTTGTGG
>JAFIEC010000029.1 GCA_020832725.1 Paracoccaceae bacterium
CAGGGCGACGATCACCCCCAGCATCAGCGCGGAGATCAGAAAGCGGAAGGCGTTCAGCGCAGTGGGCGCGATTTCGTTGGCGGCCATCGCGCCAAGGCTGAAGGAGCCCGCGACCATGGCCGAAAACAGCAGCATCGCCCCGTGGCCCTCGGCCCGGCGGGAGAGTTTCATCCGATCTCCTCGCTGTCGGGCGGGGGGGTGTCCGCGTGCCAGGGCCGGGCCGCGGCGCGCAGGGCCTGCACCATCGCCTGAACCTTGGCGGTGCGGTGCAGCGCCTCGTGGGTGACCAGCCATAGCGGCGAGGCAAAATGCGCCTCGTGCGCCAGCACGGGCAGCAGTCCCGCCCCTGCCTCCTCGGGCAGAAAGCCGATGCCGATACCGGCCGCGACTGCAGTGGCGGCGCTTTCGGGCTCGTCGGTGCGAAAGACCACCTGTGTGGGCGGCACCCGCTCTTCCAGCCAGCGGTGAAAGGGGGTGCGCGGCGGGCTGGACAGGCCGGAGACGAAACGGTGCGCCGCCATCTCCGCAAGGGTTCCGGGCAGGCCGTGGGCCGTGGCATAGGCGGGCGCGGCCAGCAGCGCCATGCGGGCCTCGCCCAGGCGGATCACCACATTGTCGGGGTCCTGCGGGGCCGTGCCTGCGCGGATCGCCACATGCGCCTCGCCATATTCCAGCCGGAACACGCGCGCATCCGCCACCACACGCACCCGCAGCCCGGGATGGGCGGCCTGCACCTCGGCGACCACCGGAACAAGGCGGGGGGCAAGCCCGCCGATCGTGGTGATCACCAGATCGCCCTCCACCGCCTCGCCCCGGCCGCGCAGGCGGTGGGCCAGTTCGGAGAATTGCTCGTCGGTGACTGCGGCGACGCTCAGCAGGTCCTGCCCGGCCTCGGTGGGGGTGTAGCCGCGCGCGTGACGCTGGAACAGCCGCACGCCCAGACGGGATTCCAGCGCATCGACATGGCGAATCACGGTGGCATGGTGAACCCCCAGATGCCCGGCGGCTGCCGAAACGGTGCCCAGCCGCGCCACGTGATAGGCGGTGCGGATCTCGTCCCAGGTGTCGAAGCCGTCGGGCAGGGTGCTCATGGCGGCCAGATGGCCCCATTTCCCTGGCCGAGGCAAGCGCGCGCCGTGGCCCGGCCGGTCATGGCGGCGCGGGCGGGCCCCGCAGCGGCGGGATGGCGCGGAGCACAACTTGGATATGTTCATTCCCGCCCGTGCCGCTATGTTCCCGCGGAGAACGGAAAGGGGAGTTCCATGCAGAAGTTCGGGATCAGCCAGTCGCCGCACCGCAAGGAAGACCGGCGCTTTCTGACGGGCGCGGGCCGCTATGTCGACGACACGGTGCCCGCAGGCGCGCTTTACGCGGCGTTTCTGCGCGCGCCCGTCGCCCATGCCCGGATCGTATCGGTCGATGTCGCTGCGGCGCGCGCGACGCCGGGCGTGCTGTGCGTGCTGACCGCCGAGGATCTGGTCGAGGCCGGCATCCGCAACCGGATGCGCGCGGCCATCCAGACCAACCGCGACGGCAGCCGCGCCGCCGACCCGGCGCGCACCATCCTGGCCGCAGGCAGGGTGCGCTTTGTCGGCGACCCCATCGTGGCGGTGGTGGCCGAGACGCTGGCCCAGGCCCGCGACGCGGTGGAGATGATCGAGCTGGATTACGAGGAGCTGCCCGCCCATGTCGCGCTGGCCCCGGGTGGCCCGCCCCTGCACGACGAGGCCCCCGACAACATCGCCTTCGACTGGGAAAGGGGCGATGCCGCAGAAACCGACGCCGCCTTTGCCGCCGCGGCACAGGTCGTGCGCCTGCGGGTGGAGGATCAGCGCGTCGCCGCCGTCTCGATGGAGCCGCGTGGCGCATGGGCCGAATGGCAGGACGGGCGGCTGCACCTCACCTTTGGCGGGCAGGGCGTGTGGAACCCCCGCTCCGAGATGGCCGAGATCTTCGGGCTGCCACTGGAACAGGTGCGCGTGTCGATCCCCGATGTGGGGGGCGGTTTCGGCATGAAGTCGTTCAACTACCCGGAATATTTCTGCATCGCCGAGGCCGCGCGCCGCACCGGCCGGCCGGTGCGCTGGCGGGCCGACCGCGGAGAGGCGATGCTGTCGGACAATGCCGGGCGCGACCTGGTGTCGGATGCCGAGTTCGCACTGGATGCCGAGGGCCGCATCCTGGGCTATCGCGTGGACACCCTGTGCAACCTCGGGGCCTACAATTCCGGCTTTGCCCAGAACATCCAGACCGAGCTTGGCAGCAAGGTGCTGACCGGGGTCTATCACGTGCCCGCCGTTCATCTGCGGGTGCGCGGCATCTATACCAACACCACCCAGGTGGATGCCTACCGTGGCGCGGGCCGTCCCGAGGCGATCTATGTGCTGGAGCGGCTGGCCGACCGCGCCGCCCGGGAATGCGGCCTCGACCCGGTGGAGTTCCGCCGCCGCAACTTCATCCCCGCCACGGCCTTTCCCTATACCACACTGGTGGGCGAGACCTATGACGTGGGCGATTTCGCCCGTGTGCTGGGCCGCGCCGCCGCCGAGGCCGACCTTGCGGGCCTGCCCGCCCGCCGCGCCGAGGCCGCCCGCCGGGGAAAGCTGCTGGGGCTGGGAAGCTGCTATTACATCGAGGCCATCCTCGGCAGCCCGGTGGAGGGCACCGAGATCGCCTTTGCCGAGGACGGGATGGTGGACCTGTTCGTGGGCACGCAGTCGAACGGGCAGGGCCACGAAACCGTCTATGCCCAGATCCTTCACGAAAGGACCGGCATCCCCTTCGAGGCTGTGCGCGTGGTGCAGGGGGACAGCGACCGCATCGCCAAGGGGGGCGGTACCGGCGGGTCGCGCTCGGTCACGGTGCAGGGCAGTTCCATGATCGCCACGGCGGATGTGATGATCGAGGCCTTCCGCCCCTTCATCGCCGAAGAGCTGGGCACCACCCCCGAAGAGGTCCGCTTCGAGGAGGGGAGCTTTGGCGCAGAGGGCACGAACCGTTTCCTCACCCTGACCGAGGCTGCCGATCTGGCCCGCGCCCGGGGCCGGCGCGACCTGCTGTCGGCCAGGCTCAGCTATACCCTGCCGGGGCGGTCCTTTCCCAATGGCGCGCATCTCTGCGAGGTGGAGGTGGACCCGGAGACAGGCGTGGTCGAGGTGGTGCGCTATACCATCGTCGATGATTTCGGCCGCCTGATGAACCCGCAGCTTGCCGAGGGGCAGGTACATGGCGGGGTGGCGCAGGGGCTGGGGCAGGCGCTGATGGAACATGCCGTCCATGACGAGGACGGACAGCTTCTGTCCGCCAGCTTCATGGATTACGCGATGCCGCGGGCCGATGACCTGCCCATGATCGCCTTTCATTCCGAGCCGGTGCCCTCGACCGCCACTCCGCGGGGCATGAAGGGCTGCGGCGAGGCGGGCACCGTGGGCGCGCTGGCTGCGGTCACCAACGGCGTGCAGG
>JAFIEC010000037.1 GCA_020832725.1 Paracoccaceae bacterium
GACGACCTGAGCCCGCGCGAGGCGCTCGATCTGCTGTATGAATTGCGCGCGCTACTGCCCCAAGGGGATGACGGGGGCTGAGATGACCGGGCCGAGGCGGCCATCGCGCGCCGCCCGCGAGGGGTGCCGCGCGCCCGACCTTGCGCCGCGCCGTCAGCCCTGCGCCGCGCCCTGGGCGGCCGAGGCCACGCCCACCTGCGCGGGGCGCAACAGCCGGTCATGCAGCAGAAAGCCGTCGGTCATCACCTGGATCACGGTGCCGGGCGTGGCCCCGGGCAGCGGAGCCTCGAACATGGCCTGATGCAGCTGCGGATCAAAGGGCGCGCCGGGTTCGGGCGAGATGCGGGTGATGCGGTGGCGCTGGAAGATGTTCAGCAACTCCCGCATCGTCAGCTCCACCCCTTCCAGCAGGGCACCGGCATGTTCGCGATGGGCCTCGTCGGCGGTGTCGAGCGCGCGGCGCAGGCTGTCGTAGACGGGCAGCAGGTCGCGGGCGAGGCGCGTGGCCCCATAGGCCTCTCCCTCGCGGCGATCCCGCTCGGCGCGCTTGCGGACATTCTCGGTCTCGGCAAGCGAGCGCAGCAGGCGGTCCTTGAGTTCGTCCCGCTCGTTGATCAGGGCCTCGATCTCGGCGTCGAATCCGGGCTCCAGCCCGTCGGGCAGCGCCTCGGTGGCCGCCTCCGCCTGCGCCTCGGGGCCGGGCGCGGATGCGCTGTCTGCCCCCGTGTCCTGCCCGTCTGTCGGCATGTCCTTTTGCGGCTCTGGCATGCGTTCTTCCTTTCCTGCGGCCCGGTTCGTCAGTTGCGCTCGGCCAGAAGCTGGCCAACCACCCGCGCCGTGTAATCCACGATCGGCACGATCCGGGCATAGTTGAGTCGGGTCGGCCCGATGACGCCCACCGCACCGATGATCCTGCGGTCTGCGTTCATATACGGTGAGACCACCACAGAGGAACCCGTCAGCGAAAAAAGTTTGTTCTCGGAGCCGATGAACACCCGCACCCCGTCGCCTGCCTCGGTCAGGTCGAGGAAGCGGGCGATGTCGCGCTTGCGCTCCAGGTCGTCGAAAAGCTCGCGCACCCGCTCGATGTCCTGGGCGGGGCGGCTGTCGTCCAGCAGGTTCGCCCGGCCCCGCACGATCAGCCGCTCATGGGGCTGTCCGGCATTCTCCCAGACCGCAAGGCCCCCCTCCACCAGCGCCCGGGCCAGCGCGTCCAGCTCCTGGCGGCGGGCAGAGATCTCCCGGGTCATGATGTCGCGCAGCTCGGTCAGGGTGCGGCCGGCGGCGAAGGCATTGATGAAATTCGCCGCGGCGCGCATGTCGGCCGGGGTCTGGCCCGGGGGCGGGGTGAACAGGCGGTTCTCCACATGGCCATCGGCGGTGACCAGAACCACCAGCGCCCGGTCAGGCGACAGCGACACGAATTCCACATGCCGGATCGGGGCCTGATACTTGGGCGCCAGCACCAGCGAGGCCCCCTGCGTCAGCCCCGAAAGCACCGAGCCCACCCGGTCGAGCAGCGCCGGAATGGTATCTCCGCCCGATTCGAGGCTGGAATCGATGGCGACACGATCCGCCTCGGTCAGCTCCGACACCTCCAGCAGCCCGTCGACGAACAGCCGCAGGCCAAGCTGGGTGGGCACCCGCCCGGCCGAGACATGGGGGCTGCCCAGCAGGCCGAGATATTCGAGGTCCTGCATCACGTTGCGGATGGTCGCCGCCGAGACCTGTTCCGACAGGCTGCGCGACAGCGTGCGCGAGCCCACCGGATCGCCCGAGGCGAGGTAGGCCTCCACCACGCGCCGGAACACCTCGCGGCTGCGCTGGTTCATCTCGGAGAGGATATGCGACGTCTCGGTCATGTTGTCATGGCGGTTCAGTCGGCTGGCGGGCCCGGATCGGGCCTGCGCGACCCTGTACAGCTAGGCGCTGGGCAGGCTTGCGTCAATGCGCGGCCGGGCCGGGCGGGCGGAGACGGCGGCCTGCGGCCTTGCGCCGGGGGGGCGCGGCGGCTATGCCCCGGCGCAACCGCAGGGGGACATCATGAGACCATCGGGACGCAAGCCGGACGCGCTGCGCGACATCACCATCGAGACCGGGATCACCCGCCATGCCGAGGGCTCCTGCCTGATCCGCATGGGCGGCACCCATGTCATCTGCACCGCCTCGCTGGAAGAGCGCGTGCCCCCCTTCCGGCGCAACACCGGGCTGGGCTGGGTCACCGCCGAATACGGGATGCTGCCGCGTGCCACCACCACCCGCAACCGGCGCGAGGCCACCCAGGGCAAGCAGTCCGGCCGCACCACCGAGATCCAGCGCCTGATCGGGCGGGCGCTGCGGGCGGGGGTCGATCTCTCCGCCCTCGGAGAGCGGCAGATCACCGTGGATTGCGACGTGATCCAGGCCGATGGCGGAACCCGCTGCGCGGCCATCACCGGGGGCTGGGTCGCGCTGCGGCTGGCGGTGAACAGGCTGATGAAGGCGGGCCAGATCACCTCCGACCCGCTGCCGGTGCAGGTGGCGGCCATCAGCTGCGGCATCTGGGGGGGCGTGCCGCTTCTGGATCTCGATTACGCCGAGGACAGCGCAGCCGGCACCGATGGCAATTTCGTGCTCACCTCTGCGGGCGGGCTGGTGGAGGTGCAGGGCTCGGCCGAGGGCGCGCCCTTCAGCCGCGACGAGCTGTCCGCCCTTCTCGATCTGGCCGAGGCGGGTGCCGCGCAGCTCTTCGAGGCGCAGGCCCGGGCCGTCGCATGACCCGCCGCTTCGAGGGGGATCGGCTGCTGGTGGCCACCCACAACCTCGGCAAGCTCGAGGAGATCGCGGCCCTGCTGGCACCGCGCGGGGTGATCTGCACCTCTGCGGCAGACCACGGCCTCCCCGAGCCTGCCGAGACCGAGAGCACCTTTGCCGGCAATGCCAGGATCAAGGCCCATGCCGCGGCCCGCGCGACCGGCCTGCCGGCGCTGTCGGACGATTCCGGGCTGGTGGTCGATGGGCTGGGCGGCGCGCCCGGTGTGCACACCGCCGATTGGGCCGAAACCGGCCAGGGGCGCGATTTCGTCATGGCGATGGAGCGTCTGTGGCACGAGCTGGAGGCCGCCCGCGCACCCGAGCCGCGCAATGCGCGGTTCTGCTGCACCCTGGTGCTGGCCTGGCCCGACGGCCATGACGAGCTGTTCGAGGGCATGGTTCATGGCCGCATCGTCTGGCCCATGCGCGGCGTGCTGGGCCACGGCTTCGATCCGGTCTTCCTGCCCGACGGGCATGAGCTGACCTTTGGCGAGATGGACCGCTGGGAGAAGAACCGCCTCTCCCATCGGGCGGACGCCATCGCCCGGCTTGTGGAGGGCTGCTTTTCGTGAGCGTTCCGGGCGGATTCGCGCTGTATCTGCACTGGCCCTTCTGCGCCGCGAAATGCCCCTATTGCGACTTCAATTCCCATGTCCGCAGCCATGTGGACCATGACCGCTGGCAGCGCGCCTATCTCGCCGAGATCGACCGCGCCGCCGCCGAGACCGGGGGCCGTGTCCTCGGGTCGGTCTTTCTGGGCGGGGGCACGCCCAGTCTGATGCCCCCCGATCTGGTGGCCGCCCTGCTGGAGCGGGTGCGCGCATGCTGGACACTGGCCCCAGGGGCCGAGATCACGCTGGAGGCCAATCCCACCTCGGTGGAGGCCGGGCGCTTTCGCGGCTTTGCCGAGGCCGGGGTCAACCGGGTGTCCATGGGGGTGCAATCGTTCATCGACGATGATCTGCGCGCCCTGGGCCGGATGCACAGCGCCGCCGAGGCGCGGGCGGCCTTTGATATTGCCCGGGCCCATTTCGCGCGCGTCTCCTTCGATCTGATCTATGCCCGCCAGAACCAGACCCCAGAGGGCTGGCGGCAGGAGTTGCAGGCGGCGCTGGAGATGGCGGTGGACCATCTGTCGCTGTATCAGCTGACCATCGAGGAGGGCACCGCCTTTGGTTCCCTGCATGCGCGGGGCCGTCTGCGCGGCCTGCCCGACGAGGATCGCGCCGCCGACATGTGGGAGATCACGCAGGAGGCCTGTGCGGCGGCGGGCCTTCCGGCCTATGAAATCTCCAACCACGCACGCCCCGGCGCGGAATCGCGCCACAATCTCGTGTATTGGCGCGGCGGGGACTGGCTGGGCATCGGCCCCGGCGCCCATGGCCGTCTGACCCTGGGAGGCCAGAGGCTGGCCACGGATACGCTGCGCGCGCCCGAAGACTGGCTCTCGGCGGTGGAGCAGCACGGCAGCGGCGAGCGACCCCGGGCGGTCATCCCGCCCGAAGAGCAGGCAACGGAATATCTGTTGATGGCGGCCCGTCTGGCCGAAGGCGTTGATTTGAAACGCTTATCCATGCTTTCAGGGTCGATCGACGAAACCCGCGCCGCCGGGATGGCGGCCGATGGCCTGCTGGAGATTGGGCCCGAGCGGCTGCGCGTCACCGCTGCGGGGCGGCCGATCCTGAATGCGGTCCTGCGCGCGCTGCTGCCCGATCACCCCTGAGGGACGATGCGGGAAGACGGGTCGGACAGCACCGCGCAGATCCGGTCCAGCGTTTCCAGATCGTTGTAATGGATCTGCACATAGCCCATGCCCGAAACCAGCTCGTGGGTGATGCTGACGGGCAGCCCGATCGCTGCCGACAGATCCCCCTCCAGCGCACGGGTATCGGCATCCTTCTCGGGCCGGGGCCGGGGTGCGCGTTCGGGCGCCGGCAGGCTCTCGGACAGGCCCGCGCGTTTGGCAAGATGCTCGGTCTGGCGCACGGACAGGCCCCGCGCCACCACCTGCCGCGCCAGATCCGACGGATTCTCGGTGGGCACCAGCGCGCGCGCATGGCCCGCGCTCAGCTTGCCCGCGCGCAGCAGCGCCAGCACATCGTCGGGCAGCGACACCAGCCGCAGGGTGTTGGCGATATGGCTGCGGCTCTTGCCCAGGGCGGCGGCAAGCTTTTCCTGGGTATGGCCGAACCGTTCCATCAGCTGGGCATAGGCCTGGGCCTCTTCGGCGGCATTCAGGTCGGCGCGCTGGATGTTCTCGATCAGCGCCACCTCCAGCGCCTCGGTATCGTCGAGATCGCGCAGCAGGACCGGCACCTCATGGACCTGCGCACGCTGCGCCGCGCGCCAGCGGCGCTCTCCGGCGACGATCTGGTATTCGCCCTCATGGGTCGGGTCGGGGCGCACGATAAGCGGCTGCAACACCCCCTTCTCGCGGATGGAGCGGGTGAGATCCGCCAGCGCCTCGTCATCGAAATCGCGCCGGGGTTGGGCCGGATTGGGCCGGATGCGCGCCACCGGAACCATCCGGTCGGGGCTGCGCGGGCTTGCCTGTTCGGGCGCATCCAGCGCCACATCGGCCATCAGCGCCGACAGCCCCCGTCCCAGCCCGCGCCGATCGCGTGGATTACCCGACATCCGCACCCTCCTCCTGGCGTGGCCCGGCCGCCCCGCCCGCGCCCAGACCATTGCGTTGCAACACTTCTTCGGCCAATGCCGTATAGGCCAGGCTGCCCGCCGAGGCCGGATCGTACATCAGCACCGGCATCGCATAGCTGGGCGCCTCGCTCAGCCGGACATTGCGCGGCACCAGCGTCCGGAAAACCAGATCGCCCAGATTCTCGCGCGCATCGGCCTCCACCTGACGGGAGAGGTTGTTGCGCCGGTCATACATCGTCAGCACCACCCCCTCGATCCGCAGCCCGGGGTTGGCCGCCTGCCGCACTTCGCGCACCGTCAGCATCAGTTGCGACAGCCCCTCTAGCGCAAAGAACTCGGTCTGCAGCGGCACCAGCACCGAATCGGCCGCCACCATCGCATTGACCGTCAGCAGGTTGAGCGAGGGCGGGCAATCGATCAGCACGAAATCGGGGGCCAGCCCCGCCGCCATGCCCGCCCGCAGCTTGGAGCGCAGACGAAAGATGCGTCCGGGGTCGTTGACCAGCGCCACATCGGCAGAACTCAGATCGGTTGTGGCGGGGGCCAGCATCAGACCGGGAACATCGGTCTGCATGGCGACATCCGACAGGTCGGCATCCTCGATCAGAAGGTCATAGGTGGTGCGCGTCCGCGCCTCGGGCCCGACACCCAGCCCGGTGGATGCATTGCCCTGAGGGTCGAAATCCACCACCAGCACGGGATGCCCCGCCGCCGCCAACGCCGTGCCCAGGTTGATGGCGGTCGTGGTCTTGCCCACCCCGCCCTTCTGGTTGGCAATGGCGATGATCTTGGGGCCTGCCTGCCCGGTCGCGTCAGCCACGCTCAGCCTCCGTCCTGCTCTGTGATGGTGAGAACGACCGCGTTCGGGTCGGTCCAGCTTTGGGTCTTTTGAACCGCGAGCGGCCAGAGCGCAAGGGCCTCGGCCAGCTCGGCCCCGGCCCGCGCGCCCTTGGGCAGAAGCGCGCTTGCCCCCGGGGCAAGATGCCGCCGCACCATCGGCCACAACAGCGGCAGGGGCGCCAGCGCCCGGGCCGAGACCACATCGGCCCCCAGAGGCGGCAGGACCTCGGCCCGGGCGGTGTGGATGGCGGGCGCAAGGCCCATCTCGCGGGCAGCGCTGCGGAGGAAGGCGCATTTGCGCTGGTCCGATTCCACCAGCGCCACCGCCATGCCCGGGGCCTGCTCGGCGGCGATCGCGGCGATCACCAGCCCGGGAAATCCGGCCCCGGCCCCAAGATCGGCCCAGAGCGCGCCCCTCGCGGGCCGGAGTGCCCAAAGCTGCGCGGAATCAAGGATATGCCGGGTCCAGACGTCCTGCAGGGTTGGCCGAGCCACAAGGTTGATCGCCCCTGACCAGCGCTGCAACAGTGCCTCAAGCACATCGAGCCGGGCCAGTGTTTCACGTGAAACACCCAGCCGTTCCTGCAGGATGTCCTGCGGGGTCACGCGCTGCGCCGCGCCAGCGCCCGACAGCGCCCCAGCACCAGAACCAGTGCCGCGGGCGTCATCCCGTCGATTCGCGCGGCCTGAGCGATGTCCCGGGGCCGCACGGCCATCAGCTTGGCCTTCAGCTCGTTCGACAGGCCCCCGATGGTCTGATAGTCGATATCGCCCGGGATCTCCTGCGCCTCATCGCGCAGAAGCCCTTCGGCATCAAGCCGCTGGCGCGCGACATAGACCGCATAGAGCGCATCGATTTCGGTCTGCCGGGCGATCTCGGGCGCGATGCCGGCCAGTTCGGGCCAGATCGCGGCAAGCCGGGCGAAATCCACCTCTGGCAGAGCCAGAAGCGCAAAGCCGCTGCGCCGCCGGCCGTCGGCATTGAGGGGCAGCCCATGCCGCCCGGCCTCGTTCGGGGGCAGGCTTACGGCATCACGAGCTGACCGCGCCTGCGCCAAAGCCTCGCGCCTTGCGGTAACGGCGCGCGCGCGCGCCTCACCGACGCAGCCCAGCCGCAGGCCAAGAGGCGTC
>JAFIEC010000040.1 GCA_020832725.1 Paracoccaceae bacterium
TACGCCGTGTCGACTGAAGGCCCGGCTGACCCGCCAGCAGGAGCCCCGCGCCGGCGACGGACACAAGGCGCACGCTCCGAGCGGCCCAGCGATCCCACGACTGCCACAGTCCCAGCACGAGAGAGGCATAGATCGCCCCCATCAGCCACAGCCCCGTCCACGCCCCAACCAGTGGCAGCAGCACAAAGCCCCCCGCCAGCGCGCCGAAGATCGCGCCGGTGGTGTTGCCCGCGATCAACAGCCCCAGCACCGCGCCCGGTGCCCGGCCGCCCTCCATCAGCCGCAAAAGATACGGCAGAACCGCGCCCAGGATCGTGCCGGGGATCAGCATGGTCAGGAGGGCGACCCGCCCGACCTCGAGCACGTAGCCCGTGAAATCGGCCCGCCCCCCCAGATAGCCCAGTCCTCCGGTCAGGTGGTGGAACATGTGCGGCGTGGCGGCCACCACGACGCCCGATGTCAGCAGCAGCCCTGTCAGCACCGCCTCGGGCCGCAGGGCTGTGCGGTTCAGCGCATTGGCAAGTGCTGCACCCAGCGACAGGGCGGCCAGGAAGACGGTGAGCACAAGCGCATAGGTGTAGACGGAATTCTGAAGCACCTGAGCGAACGCGCGGGTCCAGATCACTTCAACCGCCAGCGTGGCAAAGCCCGAGGCAAAGGCGATCAGCCACAGGCGCGCGGGGATGGTTGTCGGTGCGGACCGTGCTTCGGCGACCATCGGCAGGGTACGGCGCGCGATCAGCACGGCCGAGAGGCCGACGAACAGGTCCAACCCAACCGCCAGCAGATAGGCACCCGAAAAGCCCAGCCACATCGGCAGGAAGAATCCCGCCGCCAGCGCGCCGATCGCCCCCCCGGCGGTATTCACCGCATAGAGGGCCGAGCCCGCCCGCCCCAGTGAGGCCCGCGCGCGGATGACGTGCTGTCCCATCAGGGGCAGGGTGCCCCCCATCAGGATGGCTGATGGCAGCAGGATCGTTGCCGCCACCCCAGCCTTCAGTGCGGCCTCCAGCACCGGCACCCCGCCCACCGCCGCGAAAAGGGCGGGATAGATGGCGAAATAGGCGTCCGACACCAGGAAATGCCCCAGAGCCGTGGCCGCCACCCCGATCTCCACCAGTCCAAAGGCGCGCAGGGGGCGGCGCAGACGACCGGACCATCGCCCGAACAGCCAGCCCCCGGTTGCGATGCCCGTGAAGAAGATCGCGATCGTCAGCGCGGCAGCCTGAGCGGTCGAGCCGAACAGAAGGCCCAGTTCGCGCACCCAGAGCACCTGGTAGATCAGCGCCGCCGCCCCCGAGAGGGCGAACAATGCGCCAAGCCCTGCGACCTCGCCGCGCGGCAGGCGCAGGGGTGCCGTGTCGGGCGGGCTGGCGATCACGTCGGTCATGCCGCGGTGTTATCTTGTAACAAGCCCGGCGACAACGGCCTCTTCACTCCGGGGCGCAAGCGGTCGGCTGTTTCGCAGAGACCGGGAGGCGGATATCGTCGATGAAGTCAGGCGACCTCGAGGACGATCTTGCCCACATGTTCGCCCCCCTCCATCCGGGCATGCGCATCGGCGGCGGCGGCCAGCGGATAGGTGCTGTCGATCACGGGACGGATACGCCCTTCGGCCACATGGGGCCAGACGCGCTCCTCGATGGCGCGGGCCATGGCCGCCTTGTCGGACAGGCTGCGCGGGCGCAGCAGCGATCCGGTGATCCAGCCGCGTTTGCGCAGCAGCGGAAACAGGGTCAGGCGCGGGGCCGCCCCCTCCAGAAAGGCGATCTGGACGATGCGCCCCTCCTCGGCCAGTGCGGCGATGTTGCGGTCGAGGTAATCGCCTCCGACCATGTCGAGGATCACATCGGCACCGGCGCCCTCGGTCAGACGGGCGACCTCCTCCACGAAATCGGTCTCGCGATAGTTGATGGCGCTTGCGCCAAGCTCTTCGCAGGCGGCGCATTTCGTCGCCGATCCGGCCGTGGCCAGAACACGGGCGCCCAGTGCGCGAGCCATCATGATGGCGGTCGTGCCGATCCCGCTGGAACCGCCATGCACCAGCAGCGTCTCGCCAGGTGCAAGCCGGCCGCGTTCGAAGACATTGTGCCAGACTGTAAAGAACGTCTCGGGCAAGGCGGCCGCCTCGATCATCGACAGGCCACTGGGCACCGGCAGAACGCTGCCCTGATCCACACTGGAATACTCGGCATAACCGCCCCCGGCGGTAAGCGCGCAGACCGCATCCCCCAACGCCCAGCGCGTGACATCCGGCCCCAGAGCCGCGATTTCGCCGGCGATCTCGAGCCCGGGGATGGGACTGGCCCCGGGGGGCGGGGGGTAGACACCCTGACGCTGGGCGACGTCGGGGCGGTTCACGCCCGCCGCGCGAACACGTACCAGCACCTCTCCGGGGCCGGGAACGGGCAGGGGCGCCTGCACGGGGCGCAACACGTCCGGGCCGCCGGGGGCCGAGATCTCGATGCGGGTCATGTCGGTGGGCAAAGTCATGCGGTGCTCTCCCTTGTCGCGGGCCTTGGGGGCGGCCCGATGATACCATACCAAAGAGTATTGACCGGTGGTGCCCGCCATGCTGTTATTCTGTCAACAACAAACCAGACCACAGGGAGAACGACATGAAGCGCCTGCACCTCCTACGCGCCCTCGGTGTCGCAGCGCTCGTCGGGGCCATCGGCCTCGCCGCGCCTGCGGATGCACAGATGAAGCGCGTCGCCATCGCCAATTTCGGCCCGCACCTGACCCTTGACCAGTCCATCGACGGGCTGAAGGAAGCCCTGGCCGACCATGGTTTCATCGAGGGCGAGACGGTTGTCTACGACTACAACCACGGCAACTTCGACCCGTCGCTCGTTCCGCAGATCCTGCGCAGCCTCGAAGCGACGAATCCGGACGTGATGGTCACGATCACGACGCCGATCACCCAGGCAGCCGTCGATCTGGTGCAGAACAAATCCCTGCCGATCGTCTGCTCGGTGGTGACCGAGCCCGTGAATGCCGGTGTCGTGCCCAGCTGGGAGCGCGGGTCGGACCGGTTCGTCTGTTCCTCCAACCTCCAGTCGATGGATCTGGTGATCTCCTTCACCGATGAGCTTCTGGGCGGGGTGAGCTCGATGGGCATGCTCTACAACCCGGGCGATGTGGCAGACACGACACAGCTCGCCTATGCCCGCGAGGCGGCAGAGCGCGCCGGGATCACCTTCCGCGCCGAGGGCGTGGAGACGGTCAACGAAATCCAGCAGCGGACCATGGCGCTGCGGGGGGTCGATTTCATCTACATCCCCTCTTCGAGCCTGCTGCAGCCTGCGCTTCCGGCTGCGGCCTCCGCCGCCGATCGGCTGGGCGTGCCGATCATCAACGCCTCGCATCCCGGCGTGCAGGAGCATTCCGCCCTCGCATCGATGTCGATCTCGTGGGATCGCGTGGGCTACAATGCGGGTCTGCTGGTCGGGGCGATCCTCGAGGGGGCCAGCCCTTCGGAGCTGGCCAACCACCGCCCCGGGCCGGACGATCACACCGCCATGATCAGTGCCCGCCGCATGGCGCAACTTGGGCTCACCCTGCCCGAGTCGATGGCCGACTGCGATTGTGTGGTCGACTGAGGCGCTGTCCGGATGCTCGAGGTCACCAGCATACGCAAGACCTTCCATGCCGGCACCGTCAACGCGCGGACCGCGCTGGACGGGGTCTCCCTGACCCTCGATGACGGCGACTTTGCGGTCGTCATCGGGGGGAACGGTGCCGGCAAGAGCACCCTGCTCAACGCCATCGCGGGCGAGGTGATCGCGGATGAGGGGCGGATCGCGGTTGCGGGAAAGGATGTCACCCGCCTGCCGACCCATCGCCGGGCGCATCTCGTCTCCCGCGTGTTCCAGGACCCGCTGGCGGGCTCTGCCGGGAGCATGACCATCGAGGAGAACCTTGCCCTTGCCACACGGCGGGGGCAATCGGCGCGGCTGGCCTTTGCGCTGACCGAGACACGACGCGCCCTCTACCGAGAGATGCTTGCGCCTTTCGGCCTCGGCCTCGAGAACCGGCTCGACCACAAGGTGGAGCTGCTGTCCGGCGGCCAGCGGCAGTCTCTGGCGCTTGCGATGGCGGTGGTGACCCTGCCGAGGATCATCCTGCTGGACGAGCATACCGCAGCACTCGACCCCAAGACCGCTGCATCGGTCATGCAGGCGACCGTGCGTGCCGTCGAGGAAAACCGCCTGACCGCACTCATGGTGACCCACAACATGCAGCATGCGATCGACTTCGGGAACCGGCTCATCATGATGACCGATGGCCGCATCCTGTTCGAGGCCCGCGGCGAGGAAAAGCGCGGGCTGACGGTCGAGGCGCTGGTGGAGCGTTTTCACCTTACCGATGACAAGATGCTGCTGTCCTGACAGGGCTGCGCAGCGCAGAGGAGAGCACCGTGTCGGGATTTTTCGCGGTCTATTCCAATCTGGTGCCGATCACCCTGCTTCAGGGCGTGATCTACGGCTTTCTGGCCCTCGGCATCATGATTCCGTTCCGGATGCTGTCCTTTCCGGACCTGACCGCCGAGGGCTCCTTTCCCCTTGGCGGCGCGGTTGCGGCAGCCAGCATCGCCGCCGGATGGGACCCGATCACCGCCACCATGTTCGCGCTGTTCGCAGGATGCCTTGCGGGCAGTGCCACGGCACTGATCCACCTCACATTGAGGCTGAACACGCTGCTGTGCGGGATCATCGTGCTGACCATGCTGTTCAGCATCAACATCCGGATCATGGGAAAGCCGAACCAGGCGATCTTTGCCTTCGACAACATCTTCGATGTGCTGCTGGGCGGGTCGTCGCGTGATCTGACGATGCAGATCCTGCTGATCCTGGGGATGGTGCTGGTTGCGGCACTGCTGTTGCTGCTGTTCCTGAAGACCGAGGCGGGAATGGCCATGCGGGCGGTGGGGGCCAATCAGCTCATGGCGCGGGCACAGGGCATCTCGATCTGGAAGCAGACGACGCTGGGCATAGCCCTTGCCGGTGGACTGTGCGCCGTGGCCGGGGCCCTTATGACCCAGAACCAGAGCTTCGCCGATGTGAACATGGGTTTCGGCGTGCTGATCAACGGGCTCGCGGCCGTGATCGTGGGCGAGACGCTCGTGGGGCGCAGCACGCTCACGCGGCAGCTGCTTGCACCGATCGTGGGCGCGATCGTCTATTATCAGGCGATCAGCATGGCATTGGCCCTGGGCCTGAACCCCAGCGACCTGCGCCTGATGACCGGCCTGTTCGTTCTGGCAATGCTGGCATTGCCGGGGGTGACGGGGCGGCGCGAAGTCATGAAGATCCGCGAATGAGCCGGGTTGCGCCATCGCAGCCGCGCCGGGTCGGCATTCTGGGCTTCGGGTTCATCGGAGCAGAGCTCTACCGGTTTCTTTGCGGTGCCGAAGGCCGGGAAGCCGGGCTTGCGCCGGCCTTTGTCTGGGCGCGCAGGCAGGGGCAGCTTGATCCGGTGGACCCGGCGCATCGCCTCTTCGATCTGGCTGACATGCGCGCTCATGCGCCCGATCTGGTGGTCGAGGCTGCCCATCCCGATCTTACGCTGGCCCATGGCGAGGCCCTTCTGGCATTGTGCGACTACATGCCCCTGTCGGTTTCCGCACTTGCCGATGATGGGGTCACATCACGGCTGCGGGCTGCGGCACAGGCGGCGGGAACGCGGCTGCTTCTGCCGGTTGGGGCGCTGGTCGGCGGTCAGGCCCTGGCCGCACGGCGGGACATGTGGGACGACGTCACCATCACCTTTCGCAAGAACCCCGCGAATATCGATTTTGCCCGTACGTCCACCGACCCCGCCTCCATCTCCGGGCCGACGGTTATCTTTGACGGTTCGGTGCGCGAGATCGGCAAGTTGTTCCCGCGCAACGTGAACACGATGCTGACCTGCGGTCTTGCAACTGTCGGGCTTGATCGCTGCAGGGGTGTGCTGATCGCTGATCCGGCACTCGATGTGGCCGTCGCGGAGGTCGAGGCCCGTGGGCGGGACGGCTCGATCCTGCGCACCGAGAAGCGCCAGCCGGTTGTCGGCGTGTCCGGCACCGAGATGGTGGCCTCGCTGATCCGCTCCATCCGGCTGGGAATGGGCTGCCTCGAAACGGTGGATATCGTCTGATGGACGAAGCCTCCGAAATGTTGCCGCCGCTCGACCCCGATGCCGCCGACGTTCTGGCGCGCATCCATGCTCCGGGGCAGCGCGGCTATGACAGCATGGATGTGGCCGAAGCCCGGGCCTTCTATGCCGCGACCCGGGTCCGAAGCCTGGCCGCGCCACCGCCCGTGGAGGAGGTGCAGGACATTGTTCTCAAGACTGCGCATCGGGACATTCCGGCCCGGGTTTACCGGCCAGCGGGTGCGGATGG
>JAFIEC010000041.1 GCA_020832725.1 Paracoccaceae bacterium
GACCAGCGTCTCGAAGCCCATGCGGATCAGCTCGACCATGCCGCCGCATAGAACCGCCTGCTCGCCAAAGAGGTCGGTCTCGAATTCTTCCTTGAAGTTGGTCTCGATGATGCCCGAACGCCCGCCACCGATGGCCGAGCAATAGGACAGACCCAGCTCCAGCGCGCGGCCCGTGGCATCGTTGTGCACCGCCACAAGGCAGGGCACGCCGCCGCCCTTGACGAATTCGCCGCGCACGGTGTGGCCCGGTCCCTTTGGCGCCATCATGATGACATCGACGCCGGGCTTGGGCTCGATCAGGCCGAAATGCACGTTGAGGCCGTGGGCAAAGGCGATCGCCGCGCCCTCGCGCAGGTTGTCGTGGACATGCTTGCGATAGGTCTCGGCCTGAAGCTCGTCGGGCATGGTGAACATGATCAGGTCGCACCATGCGGCCGCCTCGGCGATGCCCATCACCGAGAGGCCCTCTGCCTCGGCCTTGGCGGCGCTGGGCGATCCTTCGCGAAGTGCCACGACCACGTTCCTGGCGCCCGAATCCCGCAGGTTGAGCGCATGGGCATGGCCCTGGCTGCCATAGCCAAGGATCGCGACCTTGCGGTCCTTGATCAGGTTGATGTCGCAGTCGCGATCATAATAGACGCGCATTTCCTCACTCCCTCGGGTCTTGACCCGTGCCCTCTAGACGCTGGGGCCGGGGCTGTCCAGCGCATCGCGCACAGGGCACGATTGCGCGCGGCGCGCCTTCGTGCCACAGCCACGGGGAAACAGGGAGGACAGAATGAAGGCTCTGCTCGATACCGTCGATCCGGACGGACTTCTGGAATTCTCGGTCGTGTTCACCGACCGCTCGCTCAATCACATGAGCCGCGCCTTCGGCGAGGTGATGCGCGACGTCTCCGGCACGCTCCGGCGCACCTATGGTGCCGATGCGGTGGCCATCGTACCCGGCGGCGGGAGCTATGCCATGGAGGCCGTGGCCCGCCAGCTGGCCCGGGGGCGGCGTGCACTTGTGCTGCGCAATGGCTGGTTCTCCTATCGTTGGAGCCAGATCCTCGAGGCGGGCGGTTTCGCCGAGGAGGTGCACGTTCTCAAGGCCCGGCGCGAGGGCAATGGTCCGCAGGCGCCCTTTGCGCCCGCGCCGCTGGACGAGATTGTCGAGACCATCGCCCGGACGCGGCCTGATGTGGTCTTTGCCCCCCATGTGGAGACATCGGCCGGCATCATCCTTCCCGACGCATGGCTGCGTGCCATCGGCGAGGCGGCGCACAAGGCGGGGGCGTTGTTCGTGCTCGATTGCGTGGCTTCGGGCTGTGCGTGGGTGGACATGCGTGCCTGCGGTGTCGATGTGCTGATCTCGGCCCCGCAAAAGGGCTGGTCCGCCTCTCCGGCCGCCGGTCTGGTGATGCTTTCGGAGGCTGCGCACGCCCGGGTCCACGCCAGCGAAAGCGATTCCTTCGCGCTCGATCTGCGCAAGTGGCTCTCGATCATGGAGACCTACGAGGGTGGCGGGCACGCCTACCACGCCACCATGCCCACTGACGCGCTGCGCGGGCTGCGCGATGTCATGGCCGAAATGGACGAGACCGGTTTCGATGAACTGGCGCGCGCGCAATGGGCGCTGGGCCGTGGCGCACGGGCGGCGCTGTCGGCGCGGGGGGCCCCGTCTGTCGCGGCGCCCGGCTTCGAGGCGCCGGGCGTCGTGGTGGCCTATACCGACGTGCCGGAGGTGCAGTCGGGCGCGCGCTTTGCCGCGCAGGGCGTCCAGATCGCGGCGGGCGTGCCGCTGCAATGCGATGAGGGGCCCGACTTCCGCACCTTTCGCATCGGACTGTTCGGGCTGGACAAGCTGCGCGACGTGGACGGGACGCTGGCCCGGCTGGAGGCAGCACTCGACACAGCCCTGGCCTGAGGGCGGCTCAGCGCCCCGCGCCGAGGCCCAGTTGCATCAGGCTGCGCCGGACGGGGCGGACGCCATACAGCGCCTTCAGCCCCGCGCGGCGCAGGTCCCGGAGGGGCTGGGCATGCATCTGCGAGGCGCGGTTGAGCAGGTCGATGCCCATGACACGAACATGGACATCGGCCGCGCGTGCCTTGGCATAGCGCGCCAGCATCGGCGCGCTTCCAAGATCGGCGGGTGCCTCGCGCGCCAGATCGAGAAGCGTTGCGATGTCGCGCAGGCTCATGTTCAGGCCTTGCGCGCCGATGGGCGGCAAGACATGGGCGGCTTCGGCCACCAGCGCAGTGCGCTCGCCCGTCAGCTGCACGGCATTCTGGCTGATGATCGGCCAGATGGTGATCCGGCTTTCCAGTGTCAGCGGCCCGTAAAGGCGGCAGGAGCGCTCGTTCATTGCCTCCTCGAAGGCGTCCCGCGAAAGCGCCGCCAGTTCGAGTGCGCGCGGCCCGTCCTCCATCCAGACGATTGCGGAATGGGGGCGGCCATCGCGGTCGGGCAGGGGCACGAGGGTGAACGGCCCGCCCGAGCGGTGGATCTCGGTGGAGACATTGTTGTGGGGGATCGGGTGGGTCACGGTAAAGGCCAGCGCCTTCTGCCCATAGCGTATGGTCCGCGCATCGATCCCCAGCGCCTTGCGCACGGGCGAGTCGCGGCCGTCGGCCGCCACCAGAAGCCGGGCAACAGCGGTGCTGCCGTCGCTCAACCGGACCCGCGCCTCTCCGGTGCGTGTCATCACCCCCAGCGTGCCCACTCCGGGCCGGAACGTCACGCCCTCGAGTTCCGAAAGCCGTGCCGCCATCTCGCGGCGCAAGAGCCAGTTGGGCAGGTTCCAGCCAAAGGGCTGATCGGAGATGTCGGCGGCATCGAAATCCACCACCTCGCGCGGGATGCCGGGCTCTGCACCGCCTGCATCCACGATCCGCATGATCTGGAGCGGCGCGGCATGAGGCTCCAGCCGCGCCCAGAGCCCCGCCTCCTCCAGCACGCGGCGCGCGGGCTGCAGAAAGGCCGTGGAGCGCAGGTCCGCGCCCTCCGTGCCTTCCTCGGTGATCGGGGGGGCCGGATCGACGCAGAGCACGGAGAACCCGGCGCTGCCGAAGGCCGCAGCCGCAGTCAGCCCCGCAACGCCGCCACCCGAGACGATGACATCGAAAAGTGCGGGCTGCGGATGGCGCATGGGTGTCTCCCTCGGGCGTGTGCCTGCCATCGGTCTAGCAGGTCGGGCGCGCCACGCAAACGCGCGATCCGGTCGGGGCCGACTGCCTAGCCGCGCGTCAGCCACACCAGCATGACCATGCAGGCAGGGACCAGCGCCAGCATCGGGATCAGCAGGGCAGGCAGGCCGAACTGTGCGATGGCCAGAATCCAGAACGTCGCCAGCGTCACCGCCGCATAGGGGATGTTGTCGCGCCCGCGATACAGGATATCGTGGGCCATCCAGCCCAATACGGGGATCGCGAAGAACAACCGCTGCCATATCGGCAATGCCTCTGCGCGGTGCGGGTCGGTGGTGGTGCTTGCCATTGCGCCCTCTCTGATATGCTGTATGCGACAGCACACATATGGGACGATGCTGCAGCCACGAAAGCGGCAGGACGTCGCAGCGGCCGCTTTTGCCCGGCCTGCGCGCAGAGCGTCTCAGCCCTGCCGCTGGCCTGCAAGCGGGCCGAGGAAGCCGCCCAGATCGTCTGTCTGGTGCTCCACGTGGGGCATGCCCGGATCCGTGGCGTGCACGAGGACCGTGCGCATACCCAGCCCGTGGGGCACCTCGAGGTTGCGCGGATCGTCTTCGAACATCGCACCGCGTTCGGGTTCAACCCCGGCCGCGGAAAAGACGGAATGAAAGGCACCTGCCCGTGGCTTGGGCACGAAACCCGCATCCTCGGCCCCGAAGACCCCTTCGAAGACGTCGCTCAGCCCGCGCCGCTCCAGCACGCGCGCGGCGTGGGACCGCGGGCCGTTGGTATAGACGATGCGCCGCCCCGGAAGGGCCGCGATACGTTCGGCCAGATCGGGATCGGGCGTCAGCCCGAATAGCGAGATGTCGTGAACGTCCTCCATGTAGGGCAGCGGATCGATCCCGTGCAGCTCGATCAGCCCTGCAAGCGTGGTGCCGAACCGCCGCCAATAATCGGCACGGATGCGGCTTGCCTCCAGATGGTCGACCCCCAGCGCGCGGGAAACCCATGCGGTCATGCGCACCTCGATCTGGTCGAACAGCCGCGACGAGGGAGGGTATAGCGTGTTGTCGAGGTCGAAGACCCATGTGCGCACGTGGGAAAAGGCATCGCGGACCATGAGGCGACTTTCCATGCTGCGGGCCAAAGGCGGGCCATGCTGCGGGCGTCCAAAGCGTGACCACGCCCGCATAAGCGTGCGGCGGCCCGGGGACAAGCCTGCGGCCGAACCGGCGCGCGCGCTTGAACGGGCCGGGAGGGGGCGCTAGCGTTCCGTCACTGTCGCGGCAAGGGAATTCGGCGTCATGGGTGATACGAGAGGGGCACAGCGCGATGCCTATGGCCTGATCCTCGATGCGATCGACAGCGGGGTCTACCGGCCCGGCGACCGGCTTGTGGAAAGCGAACTGGCCGATCGCTTCGGCGTCTCGCGCACCCCGATCCGCGAGGCGCTGCAGCGGCTGGAGACGCAGTCGATGCTGACCCGTGAGGGCCGGAGCCTGATCGTGGCGTCGCTCGACCACAATCAGCTGGCCGAACTCTATGCGGTGCGGATGGAACTGGAGGGCCTTGCCGGGCGTCTGGCCGCCCGCCACGCCGCTCCCGAGGAGATCCGGGTGCTGCGCGACATGGTTGCGCGCGACCGGGGGCTTGTGGGCGACCCGGCGGCCTTGGCCCGCACCAATCGCATGTTTCACAAGCAGATCCACCTTGCCAGCCACAACCGCTATCTGGTCCAGCAGCTTGACCTTGTCTATCGCAGCATGGCCCTGATGGCGACCACGTCGCTGGCTGTCGAGGGGCGGGGAACGACGGCACTGGACGAGCATGATGCCATCGTCTCGGCCATCGAGGCCCGTGACGGAGAGGCGGCGGCCCGGGCGGTGAAAATGCATCTCTCCACGGCCTTCGAGACCCGGCTGAAGCACGATGCGGGTGCGCTGTCGGTCCGCAGGGGCTGAACGCCGGGGCGCTAGCCACGCGTGCCGGGCGCAGGCCGGTCGATGCCGTGATCGGTCTTGTCCCAGAAGAACGGCAGCACGGCGACCTCGGCCACGGCCTTGAGCGCGGCCACGGTCGCCAGCAGGTAGTAGAACGGCAGCGCCATGATCCATGGCATGAGCCATCGCCGCCCTCGGCGCGACACGGCGAGCATGCTTGATGCCATGAAGACGATCTGCGCCAGCGCCATGAACAGCCCCATCCCCCACAGCAGCGGCACCGGCAGGGCGTTCAGCCCGGGCAGGCTGCCACCCAGCGCCAGCGCGGCCATTCCCCACAGGATCGGGGCCGTCAGTGCCGACAGGGGGCCGCCCAGCAGCAGCACCTGCACGCCCAGAAAGCGCCACAGCCCCAGTTCGCGCAACAATCGCCCGGGGCTGCGCATGTGCACCGCCCAGGTCAGCAGGAACCCCTTGATCCAGCGCGATCGCTGCCGGACCCATGCCCAGGGCCGGGCCACGGCCTCCTCCAGCGTCTCGCTGTCCAGCAGATCCACGCGCCAGCCGTTCCGTGCCAGGCGCAGCCCGAGGTCTGCATCTTCGGTGACGTTGTGGGCATCCCATCCGCCCACCGCTTCAAGCGCCTCGCGACGGAAGAAGAGTGACGTTCCCCCCAGAGGAAGGACGCCTCCCAGGGCATGAAGGCCGGGCAGGACAATGCCGTACCAGGTGCCATAATCCAGCGCGAAGCAGCGCGTCAGCCACGTTGCCGGGGCATTGTAGAAGCCAAGCCTGCTCTGGACACAGGCGACCCGCGGGGGGGCGGCGGCCAGATGGGCCACCGCCCGCGCGACCTGTCCCGGGTCGGGCGCATCCTCGGCATCGTAAATGCCCACGATGGCGCCACGGGTGAAGGGGAGCGCGTAGTTCATGGCAAGCGGCTTGGTCTTGAGCCCGTGCTCGGGCACGACGATGACCTGCGCTTCGGCGGGATCGAGGGACATCAGGGCGGCACGCGTGGCATGATCTTCCTGCTCGACGATAAAGCACAGATCGAGCAGGGCAGGCGGGTAGTCGATCCGCGCCAGCCGTTCCCGGAGGCGCGGCAGGATCGCCGCCTCGCGATGCAGCGGCACCAGAAGCGATACCACGGGAAGGCGCACGGGCGGCGGAGGCGGGGGAGGGCCCGGCAGTCGGAGGGTGCGCAGGCGTGTGCCAACGGCGAGAACCCGCAGCGCCGTATTGGCGGCAAGCACGAGCAGCGAGAAGCCCAGCAGCACCAGCATGACCGGGCCCGGCCCGGCCAGAACCCACATGACGAGGAAGGCAATCCCTGTCAGCAGCAGGATCGGCCCCAGCTTGCCGATGGCAAGATCCCTGCACGAGGCCTCCTGCGGGCACAGCCTGTGGGCCGCATCCACCATGGCCTGTGCGTGCAGGCGCAGGATGTGGCGGCGGATCTGCTCCTCCGGCGCGGTGACAAGCCCTGCCAGCCTGCGTGCAGGGTCAAGCGCTGCGCGTGCCGCGTCGGCGCGCCCCGGGTCGGCGATGGCCATGATCACGCCCTCGGGGGCCTCGCGCCATGGGATGGCCCCGGCCTGCAGGCAATCGCCCCCCGAGGCAGAGGCGCGCAGGCCCGGGTCGGGTTGCAGCAGGTCCAGATCAATGCTGGCCAGACCCGCTTCGCGGGCCAGGGCGCGTGCCAGCGGTGCCTCGGCCACCAGCCGGTGGGACCTCAGGATGCCGGGCAGGCTGCGGGCTTCCCGCTGCAGCAGCGCAGAGACCAGCGCCCTCCGGCCCTGACGCAACAGCCCATGCGCCGCAAGATCGGCCAGGAGTCGCGACTCGGGGCTGGAAGCCTCGGGCAGGGAGGCCGGCAGGGGTTCAGCTGCGCCACCAGAGCCTGCCCGGGCCGGAGGGAGGGGCGAACGGGGAAGAGTTCCGGCAGCCTCGGACCGGGCCTCGCCTGCGGAAAAGCTGCCCCCGGCGGGTGGCCAGCGCAGCAGCGGGCCCTCGTCCATCCCCGATTCCCTCGTCACCTGCCTCTGACGGCAGGCCGACCTCACCCGTTCGTGGTTAACGTCGGGTTAATGTCGGGCCGACCACGGCCGGGGAGGGGGAGCGGAGATCGTGATCCGTCGCGGACAGGCGGGTCGGGGCCGGTGCTTTCAGCCGTGCCCGTTGCGGGCAGCAATCGCCGCTGCGAACCGCTCGAACAGGTAATAGCTGTCTTGCGGCCCCGGGCTTGCCTCGGGGTGATACTGCACGCTGAAGACCGGCCTGTCGGCCATGCGGATGCCGCAATTGGAGCCGTCGAACAGGCTGACATGGGTCTCGATCACGCCCTTGGGCAGGGTCTGGCTGTCCACGGTAAAGCCGTGGTTCATGCTGGTGATCTCCACCTTGCCGGTCTCCAGATCCTTGACGGG
>JAFIEC010000046.1 GCA_020832725.1 Paracoccaceae bacterium
AGATAATGGGTGGTCAGGATCACCGTCATCCCCTCGGCGTTGAGCGCGCGCACGTTCTCCCACAGCATCTGCCGCAACTCGATGTCCACGCCTGCGGTAGGCTCGTCGAGCACCAGCACGTTGGGCATGTGCACCAGCGCCTTGCCCAGCAGCAGCCGTCGCCGCATGCCGCCCGAGAGGGTGCGGGCATAGGCCTCGGCCTTGTCGGCGAGCCCCACCAGCTCGAGGATCTCGTCGGTGCGCCGGTCACGGGCGGGCACGCCATAAAGGCCGGCCTGAAGGTCCAGCAGGGCGCGCGGCGTGAAGAACGGGTCGATGTTCAACTCCTGCGGCACCACGCCTATGGCGGCCCGGCTCTGGCGCGGGTTCACGTCCTGGTCGAAACCCCAGATCCGGACCCGGCCCGCAGTCTTGACCACCAGCCCTGCCAGGATGTTGATCAGCGTTGATTTTCCCGCCCCGTTCGGCCCGAGCAGGCCGAAGATGCTGCCCTTTGCGATGCGCAGGCTGACGCTGTCCAGCGCCACCTTGGGCGGGGTGCCGCGATAGACCTTGCGCAGATCCTCGATCTCGATGGCCGCATCCCCGTCCCGTCGCTGCTGCATGCCTGTCCCCCGCCTGCCACCCTTGCCCGTGACGCGCGGATGGCTATCATGGCGCCAAGACTTCGGCAACGCGGCCCCCGGGCCCGCATCCGCCCGTCCAACGCAGGAGAGGTCCATGCATTCCGCCCCCGAGACCGAATTCGTCACCCGCTCGCGGATCGCCTGCGACGGTGGCGGCGGCGCGCTGGGGCATCCGCGCGTCTGGCTGTCGCTTCCCGATGATCGCGGCTGGGTCGACTGCCCCTATTGCGACAAGCGTTTCGTGCTGGAGGGGCACCCGGGTGCCGCAGAAGCCGCGGGGCGCGACGCGGCGTGAGCGGCGCGGCAGACGGGTTCGGCAAGGGCCATCACCTTCATCTCATCGACGGCTCGGGCTTCATCTTCCGGGCGTACCATGCGCTGCCACCCCTGACGCGCAAGTCCGACGGGCTGCCTGTGGGGGCGGTCTCGGGCTTCTGCAACATCCTGTTCAAGTTCATCGAGGATTCGAAGGGGGGCGATGCGCCGACCCATGCCGCAGTGATCTTCGATGCCTCCGGCCGGTCGTTCCGTAACGACCTCTACCCGGCCTACAAGGCCAATCGCCCCCCCGCGCCCGAAGATCTGGTGCCGCAATTCCCGCTGACCCGCGAGGCGACGCGCGCCTTTGCCCTGCCTGCGCTGGAGGTCGAAGGGTACGAGGCCGATGACATCATCGCCACGCTGGCCATGCGCGCGGCCGAGGCAGGCGGGCGGGTGTCGATCATCTCCTCCGACAAGGACCTGATGCAGCTCGTGGGGCCGGGGATCGTGATGATCGACCCGATGAAGAACCTGCACATCGGCCCCGAGGAGGTCGCGGCGAAGTTCGGTGTTCCGCCCGGCAGGGTGGTGGATGTGCAGGCGCTTGCCGGCGATTCGGTGGACAACGTGCCGGGCGCGCCGGGAATCGGGCTGAAGACGGCGGCGCTTCTGATCAACGAATACGGCGACCTTGAGACGCTGCTGGCGCGGGCGGGAGAGATCCGCCAGCCCAAGCGCCGCGAGACCCTGCTGACCCATGCCGAGCAGATCCGCATCAGCCGCGAACTGGTCACGCTCGACCGCAACATGGCGCTCGATGTGGTGCTGGGCGATCTGGCGTTGCGCGCGCCTGATGCGCAGACGCTGATGGGGTTTCTGGCGCAGATGGAGTTTCGCACGCTGTCGCGCCGCATCGCCGAGAAACTGGGCATGGAGGCCCCGGCCATACCCGAAGCTTCCGCCGCCGTTGCCGGCCACGGGGGTGCAGGCGCGGTCGCGCCAGAGGCCGCGGGCCCCGCAGGCTTTGACGTCACGCGCTATGTCTGCCTGTCCGACGAGGCGGCGCTGGCCGACTGGATCGCCCGCGCGCGCGCGCAGGGGTTCGTTGCCGTGGATACCGAAACCACCGCGCTGGACGAGATGCGCGCCCGGCTGGTGGGGGTCAGCCTTGCGCTTGCCCCCAACGAGGCTGCCTATCTGCCACTGGCCCATGTCGCGGGCGATGGCGAGGGGTTGTTCGACGAGACCGCGCCGGTCGCCGGACAGATGGAGATGGGCCGCGCCATCAAGATGCTGCGCGATCTGCTGGAGGACCCGGCAGTCCTGAAGATCGGGCAGAACGTGAAATATGACGTCAAGGTGCTGGCGCGCCACGACATCGTCATGGCACCGGTGGATGACACGATGCTGTTGTCCTACGCGCTGCATGCGGGCCTGCATGGCCACGGCATGGACGCGCTGTCCGAGCGGTATCTCGAGCATCGTCCCATCCCGATCAAGGAACTTCTGGGCGGGGGAAAGGCGGCGATCACCTTTGATCGCGTGCCGCTGGAAAAGGCCGTGCCCTATGCCGCCGAGGATGCCGATGTCACGCTCCGGCTGTGGCAGGCCTTTCGCCCGGCTCTGCACAGGGCGCGGGTGACCACCGTCTACGAGACGCTGGAGCGTCCGCTGGTGCCGGTGCTGGCCGAGATGGAGCGCTCGGGCGTTCTGGTGGATCGCGACCACCTCAGCCGCATGTCGGCGGCCTTTGCCCAGAAGATGGCGGGGCTGGAGGCCGAAATCCACACGCTTGCAGGAGAGCGTTTCAACGTCGCCAGCCCCAAGCAACTGGGCGAGATCCTGTTCGACAAATTCTCGATGGCGGGCGGCAAGAAAGGCAAGACGGGGGCCTGGGGCACCGGGGCCGATGTGCTGGAGGATCTCGCTGCAGAGGGCCATGACCTGCCTGCCCGGGTGCTGGACTGGCGCCAGATCGCCAAGCTGAAATCCACCTATACCGATGCCCTGCAGGAGCACATCAACCCCGAGACAGGGCGCGTGCACACCTCCTATGTGATCGCGGGGGCGAACACCGGCCGCCTCGCCTCGACCGACCCGAATCTCCAGAACATCCCCGTGCGCAGCGAGGAGGGGCGACGCATCCGCGAGGCCTTTGTCGCGGGGCCGGGAAAGGTGCTGCTGTCGCTGGACTACAGCCAGATCGAGTTGCGTATCCTCGCGCATATCGCCGGGATCGAGGCGTTGCGGGCCGCCTTCCGCGAGGGCCAGGACATCCACGCCATGACCGCCTCCGAGATGTTCGGCGTGCCCATGGACGAGATGACCCCCGACGTCCGGCGCCGCGCCAAGGCGATCAATTTCGGTGTGATCTACGGCATTTCCGGCTTTGGCCTTGCGCGCAACCTGCGCATTCCACGCGCCGAGGCCCAGGCGTTCATCGACACCTATTTCGAGCGGTTCCCCGGTATCCGGGCCTATATGGACCGCACCGTCGCCACCGCCAGGGAGCATGGTTTCGTGGAAACCCTGTTCGGACGGCGCATCCATACGCCCGAGATCGATGCCAAGGGGCCGGGCGCGGGCTTTGCCCGGCGGGCCGCCATCAACGCGCCCATACAGGGCTCTGCCGCAGACATCATCCGCCGCGCCATGATCCGCGTGCCCGAGGCGATCGCGGGCCTGCCCGCGCGCATGTTGCTGACGGTTCATGACGAGCTGATCTTCGAGGTCGAGGAAGCCGCCGCCGAAGACGTCGCCGCCCGGGTCGCCCGGGTGATGGAGCGGGCAAGCCTGCCGGTGCTGGAACTGGACGTGCCGCTTGTGGTGGAATGGGGGCAGGGGACAAGCTGGGCTCAGGCGCATTAGGGGCGGCCCGCGCCGCCCGCGCGCTCCGGTTCAGCCCGTCAGGCGCGCCACGATCCGGCGTGTCAGCGGCGCGATCAGCAGAACCAGCGGAAAGGCCACCGCCCAGGAGGACAGCCAGGCGAACAGCCACAGCAGCAGAAAACCCTCGCTCAGGCCGAGGGCCTGCAGCACGGAAATGCCCGATACGACGATCGTCATCATGCCCGACAGCAAAAGGCCGAACAGGATTGGCGCGAAACGGGTGGGAATCATGGGCAGCCTCAGACGTCGAGCGCTTCCGAGGGCAGGATGGGGAAGAACATCCCCCCGGACCACAGCCCGAACCAGCGCGCTTCCTCATGCGCCTCGTGGCGGCCAAGGTCAACCAACCGATAGAAGGTCTTGCGATCGATCAGCGCCTCAAGTCCCCGCCGGACATGGACATAGGGCGCGGGCTCGCCCGTTTCGGGGTCGCGCACCACCCGAAGCGCGTTCTCCGGCCCCGCCTCCACCCTGTCGCCGACATTGGTGACAAAGGTCAGCCGTTGATCCTGCCCGGTGCCCGTCGCCTCCACGTCCACGGCGACAAAGGGGGCGTCATCCACCCGGATGCCCACCTTCTCCACCGGCGTCACAAGATAGAAGCGGTCGCCCTCGCGCTTGAGGATCGAGGCGAACAGCCGCACCAGCGGCGCGCGCCCGATGGGCGTGCCCAGATAGAACCACGTGCCGTCACGGGCGATGCGGATATCCAGATCGCCGCAGAACGGCGGGTCCCCGAGATGAACGGGGGCCGGACCCTTGCCTGCGGCACCGGCGGCGCTGGCGGCCAGGCTGTCCGGGTCGGGGATGCGCGGGCCTTCGCCCGATGGACGATTTGTCATTTGTCCCTTGCGGAATAGCTGTGTCTAATGTCGCTGAGCCATTCGGGCCGCAGCTTCTCACCGCAACAGGGTACACAGACCACCCCGGAGGAAACAAGATGGGCGCATCCACAGACCGGCTTCTGGAGGAAATGGAGGGGCTGGGCACGCGTCTCGCCGAGGCGCGGAGCGGTGTCGGCCGGCGCATCCTTGGCCAGCGCGAGGTGGTGGACCTGTCGCTGTCGGCGCTTCTGGCGGGGGGGCATGCTTTGCTGGTGGGCGTGCCGGGCCTTGGCAAGACGCGGCTGGTGGAGACGCTGGGCACCGTCATGGGGCTGCAGACGGCGCGGGTTCAGTTCACCCCCGACCTGATGCCTGCGGATATCCTCGGCTCCGAAGTGCTGGAGACAGCGGCCGACGGCAGCCGGGCCTTCCGCTTCATCGAGGGACCGGTGTTCTGCCAGCTACTGATGGCCGACGAGATCAACCGCGCCTCGCCCCGCACGCAATCGGCACTGCTTCAGGCGATGCAGGAGCGACAGGTTTCCATCGCCGGGGCCGAGCGGCCTCTGCCGCGCCCGTTCCAGGTGCTGGCCACCCAGAACCCGATCGAGCAGGAGGGAACCTATCCGCTGCCCGAGGCCCAGCTCGACCGCTTTCTGCTGCAGATCGACATCCGCTATCCCGACCGCGAGACGGAGCGCGAAATCCTGCTGGCAACCACAGGTGCCTCCGAGGATGAGGCGCCGCGCGTCTTCGATGCCGAGGCGCTGATGGCGGCGCAATCGGTGGTGCGGCGCATGCCCGTGGGGGAAAAGGTTGTGGAGCTGATCCTCGATCTGGTCCGCGCCTGCCGTCCGGGCGAGGCCGAGGCTGACCAGATCGTCACCAGTTCGGTCAGCTGGGGGCCGGGGCCGCGCGCGGCGCAGGCGCTGATGCTCGCGGTGCGGGCGCGGGCGTTGCTGGAGGGCCGTCTTGCCCCCTCGGCCGAGGATGTCGCGGCGCTTGCCCTGCCGGTGCTGGAGCATCGCATGGCGCTGGGTTTCGCCGCCCGTGCCGAGGGCCGCACCCTCACGCAGGTGCTCTCGCAGGTGACTGCCCACGTCACCGGGATCGAGGCCGCCGCATGAGCCTGCCCGCTGCCGGATTGCGCGCCCGGGCAGAGGCGCTGGCAGCCCCGCTGCCGCCGCTTCTGGCCGAGGCGCAACATCTTGCGGCGACCGTGCTGATGGGCGCTCATGGTCGGCGCAGGCCGGGGCCGGGCGCGGAGTTCTGGCAATTCCGGGCCGCGCGCCCCGACGACGGCCTGCGGGCGATCGACTGGCGGCGTTCGGCCCGGGGCGATGCCAATTTCGTGCGCGAGCTGGAATGGCAGGCCGCCCAGACCGTGACCCTGTGGGTGGACCGCTCGCGTGCGATGGCCTTCTCGGGTGACCGCGGACGCCCGTCCAAGGCCGACCGGGCACGCCTGCTGGCGCTGGCGGTGGCGCTGCTGCTGCTGCGCGCCGACGAGCGTGTGGGCCTGACCGACCCGGCCGCGCCGCCCTCATCGGGGAGGGTGCAATCGGGCCGCATGGCGCTGGCGCTTGTCGCAGAGGAAGAGGCCGATTACGGACGCCCCCCCGCCACCCTCCTGCCGCGGGCAAGCCGGGCGGTGTTCCTGTCGGATTTCCTGGGCGATCTCGCCCCCCTGCAGGAGGCGGTGGCCCGTGCCGCCGACAGGGGCGTTGGCGGGGCGCTGATGCAGGTGCTCGATCCGGCAGAGCTGGCCTTTCCCTTCGACGGGCGGACGATCTTTGAATCCATGTCGGGGGCGATCCGCTTCGAGACGCGCCGTGCCCTTGGCCTGAGGGAGCGTTATCTGGCGCGTCTGGCCGACCGCGAGGAGGCCCTGCGCGCGCTGGCGGCGCGGACGGGCTGGCTGTTCACCCGCCACGCGACCGATGCCAGCCCGCAGGCAGCGCTCCTGTGGCTCTGGCGGGCGCTGGAGCGCAGGGGCTGACATGACCACACTCGGCCCCCTCGGCTTTCTTGTGCCCGGCCTCCTGCTGGGGCTGCTGGCGCTGCCGCTCCTGTGGCTGCTGCTGCGGGCCGTGCCGCCCGCGCCCGCGCGCAAGCGCTTTGCTGCGGTCACGCTGCTGCTGCGCCTGCGCGACGAGGAGACGACGCCCGCCCGCACGCCATGGTGGCTGCTGGCGTTGCGAATCCTTGCGGCGGCGGCGTTGATCGTGGGGTTTGCGGGCCCCGTCCTCAATCCGGTGGAGCGCGCGCCGGGGGGCGGGCCGCTGCTGATCCTGGCCGATGGCAGCTGGGCCTCTGCCCGTGACTGGACAGGCCGGGCCGACAAGATCGCATCGCTTCTCGACGAAGCGGGCCGCGACGGCCGCCGTGTCGCCGTGGCGATGGCCACCGACCTGCCGCCCGAGGGGGCCGTCTTTCGCGACGCATCCGACTGGGCGCAGCGGCTGCCCGGCCTGTCCCCCCGTCCCTGGGAGCCGGAGCCGGAGGCACTCGCGGCCTGGGTCGCGGCGCTGCCCGCGGGCATCGATACCTACTGGCTGTCGGATGGTCTTGACCGCCCGGGCCGGGAGGGGGTTCGGGCCGAACTGGCGCGCCGGGGCGATCTGCGCATCTTCGAAAGTGCCGCGCCCCTTGTCGCGATCGAGCATCTGGGCGATTCCGACGGGCGCATCAGCGTGGGCGCGCGGCGCTTGCGCGCCGATGTGGCCGGCAGCGCCGAGATCGTGGCCATCGGCACCGACCCGGCCGGGACCGAGCGTCCGCTGGCCCGTGCCAGCCTCGATTTCGCGCCGGGAGAGGCACAGGCCAGTGCCGAGATCGCCCTGCCCACCGAATTGCGCAACCGCATTACCCGGTTCTCGGTCGCAGGCCAGCGCAGTGCTGCCGGGGTCTGGCTGGCCGATGACGGGCTGGCCCGGCGCAAGGTGGCGCTTGTTGCGGGCCGCGAGGAGAGCGAGGCCCAGGACCTGTTGTCGCCGCTTCACTTCCTGCGCCGGGCGCTGGCCCCCTCGGCGGATCTGATCGAAGCGGGCATCGCCGATGCGCTTCTGGCCACGCCCGATGTCCTGATCATGGCCGATGTCGCCACCCTGACCGAGGGCGAGACCGCGCGTCTGGTGGCGTGGGTGGAACGCGGGGGAACGCTCGTGCGCTTTGCCGGGCCGCGTCTTGCCGCGTCGGACGTGGCGCGAAATGTCGAGGATCCGCTGCTGCCGGTGCGGCTACGATCGGGCGGGCGCACGGTGGGCGGCGCGCTGTCCTGGGGAGAGCCGCGCAGGCTGCGGGCTTTTGATCTGGCCTCTCCCTTTTACGGTCTGCCCGTTCCCGATGATGTGGAGGTGCGCGCCCAGGTCGTGGCCCAGCCCGACCCGCTTCTGGCCGAGCGCGCCATCGCCACGCTGGAGGACGGCACGCCGCTGGTGACGCGCAAGGCGCTGGGACAGGGGCGGGTGATCCTGTTCCATGTCACCGCCAATGCCGAATGGTCGAGCCTGCCGCTCTCGGGTCTGTTCGTGCAGATGCTGGAGCGGCTGGCCATCTCGGCCCGCAGCGGGCTGGCCGATCTGGCGGCGCTGGAGGACGACCAGGCCCGCATCTGGACCGCCGCGCGTGTGCTCGACGCCTTTGGCGAGCCGCGGGATGCCGGTACGCTGGCCGGAGTGGCGGGCGCGCGGCTTGCGGCCCTGCGTCCGGGCCCCGACGCCCCCCCGGGCCTCTATACGGCGGGCGAGCGGCGCGTGGCGGTCAACGTGATGTCGGGCGGGCATGACCTGAGCCCGGCGGTCTGGCCCGCCGGGCAGGCGGTCGAGGGGCTGGAGACCGCGCCCGAGCGGCGGCTGGGCGGTCTGGTGCTGTCGGTGGCGCTTGTGATTCTGATGGCCGATATCCTTGCGGCCCTTGCCATCTCGGGCCGCCTGGGCGACTGGCGCCGCCCCGGGGCGCGGGCTGCGGTGATGGGTCTTGGTGTGGTCATTCTGGCAGCCTTTGGCCCGGCACCCTCTGCCCGGGCCGATTTCCTGCCGCTGGACGAGAGTCGCGCGGTCGAGGCCACCTCGGAGACGGTGCTGGCCTATGTGCTGACCGGCGAC
>JAFIEC010000053.1 GCA_020832725.1 Paracoccaceae bacterium
AGCCGGCCCAGGCCAAAGCCCGCGAAGGCCGCGCTGATGAACCATACCCCGGCCAGGGCGCTGATGATCGTCAGGACCGTGTCGAGATCGAGACCACCCTGCAGCAGGAGCCCCGGGGAAAAGACGAACAGGAAAGGAATGATATAGGCTGTCCAGCCAAAGCGCATGGCGGTGAAACCGGTCCGCATCGGCTCTGATCCCGCCAGCGTCGCCGCGAAGAAGGCCCCCACGGCGATCGGCGGGGTGATCATCGACATCATGCCCAGATAGAGGATGAACATGTGCGCCGCCAGCGGGTCGATGCCGACCTCGATCAGCGAGGGTGCCACCAGCACGGCCAGCAGCACATAGACCCCCAGCGTCGGCATCCCCATGCCAAGGACGATGCACATGACCGCCGCGATCATGAGGATGGCGATCAGGTTGCCGGCGCCAAGCTGGACAAGAACCATGGTCAGCGCAAAGCCGAGGCCGGTCAGTTGCAGGATGCCCATGATGCACCCGGCGGCAACGGCGATCATCAGGATCTCGAGTGCGGCCATCCCGGTTGCGGTGATGCTTTGCCAGACCTGACGGAGGGTCATCCTCTGTCCCTTGTAGCCGATGGTCATGGCAAGGGCGATCACCATGAGCGACGCATAGATCGCGGCGTATTCGGGCCGCCAGTTCCAGCGGAACAACCCCACGACCAGAAGCACGAAGGGGAGCAGGTAGATCCAGCCGCTGCGCATGACATCGCGGGTGCGGGGGATCTCCTCTTCGGGGACGCGATCGATACCGCGGCGCGCCGCCTCGAGATCGGCCTGGATGAACAGTGCCGAGAAATAGAGGAGCGACGGGATGATCGCGGCAACGATGATATCCTGGTAGGGCCGTTGCAGAAGATCGGCCATCAGGAAGGCGACCGCCCCCATGATGGGCGGCATCATCTGGCCCCCGGTCGAGGCCGTCGCCTCGATGGCCGCAGCCTGCCGGGGCGTGAACCCCGCCCGCTTCATCAGGCCGATGGTGATCACCCCGGTGGCGAGGATGTTCGACACCACGACCCCCGAGATGGAGCCGAACATGCCAGAGGCGGTGATCGATATCTTGGCCGACCCGCCGCGATAACGCCCCATCAGGGCAAGCGAGATGTCGTTGAAGAAATGCGTGGCTCCGGAATTCAGCAGGAGCTGGCCGAAAAAGACATAGGGAATGACCACCGTCACCGCCACCAGCATGACGATGCCGAAGACGCCACTTGCATCTATGCCCAGATACAGCACGAGGTTCTGCATCTGAACGGGCCTGGCCTGAAGCGCGCCGGGCACCAGATGGCCGACCATCGCATAGACGACGAAGATGCCAAGGATGATGGGCAGCGCGATCCCGGCGGATCTGCGCAATCCCTCCACCGAAAGCACGATCATGATTGCCGCCGCGATCAGCCCGTCGATCGGCATCGTGAAGAACTGCATCACGATCCGGTCATAGAATACCGCGACATAGAGACCCGCGCCCAGCCCCGCCAGCGCGGCAAGGCCGTCATACCACGGCAGATGGCTCCGCCGTGTGCCCCGGTGAAAGGGGAAATGCAGGTAGACCAGAGCCAGCGCCAGCCCGAGGGCGAACGCCAGGAAATTCTCGGTCAGGAACATGAAACCCGCGCGGCGGTACAGGTCCGCCGCCCAGGCCAGCGATGCAAGCGTCAGGATCGCCGATAACGCGGGGCGCAGGGCACGCACGACCGGGGATACCGGCGGCATGTCCTGCGTCATCTCCTGTGTCGTGCTCATGGCGCAGACCGCGCGCAGAGACTACGGCAGCCGTTCAGTCCTGCCAAAGCCCAGCCTCGCGGAAATAGCGGATCGCTCCGGGGTGATGCTCGATGCCGGGGTGCTGCATCGCCATGTCGTCAAAGTTCATCGGCCCGAAGGAGGGATGTCCCGAGACAAGCCCGGGCTTGTTCTCGTGCAGCGCCTTGACGGTGTTGTAGACCACGTCTTCGGGCGTGCCTTCGTTCACCAGGAGGACCATGAAATAGCGCATCATGTTGGTCGGGCCCTCGACGCCGACGAGATGGCCCGCAGGTTCGATCCGGGTGATGTGATATTCGGGGCGCACGGACTGCATTCGTGCCAGCGCCTCGGGGCTGTCGTCGAGGCTCAGGAAGCGCACGCCGCCCACGGCCGAGTCCACCTCGGCCACCTTTGGCGCGCCAACCGAGAACATCGAGCCCACGGTCCGGCCCTGGGCGACGTCATCGGCGGCCCGCAGGAGGTTGGACACGGGAACGCCGTCGACATCGTCGAGCGAGAGCCCGGCAGTCGCCAGCAGCGCATTCGACAGATACAGCCCGTGCGGGAAGCCCTGCCAGCCGGTGGGGAACCGGCGCCCGCGCAGCTCATCGACGGTCTCGATGCCGGAATCCTTGCGCACGAACACGCCCACGACCAGCGGCAGAATGGTCGCGGCCATCTGCAGCCGCTCCATGGGAGCGCCCTCATAGGCCTCCTGGCCGCGCACTGCCGGTCCTGCCTCGGCATTCGAGATGAAGGCGAATTCAGCCTGATTGCTGTTGGCCGCACCCATGATCGCGCTCGAGGCGTTGAACGTCAGCAGGCGCACCTGCACCCCTGCGTTTTCCTGGATCACCCGCGCCATGGCCTGAGCCTGGGCGTTGTTGATCGCACCGGTCGGCAGCACCGAAATCGCGATCGGGGCCTGGGCCAATGCACCGTGCGCCGACATCAGGCCGGCCGCGACTGCAGCCAGCAAAGTCCTCTTCAGCATGTCTTTCTCCTCCCTGAGATGAGCCGCTGATCAGGCGTTGACCGCCTCTTTGTTGTCGACAGGCCGCGGCAGCCTGTCGCGGAAATGGGGGATGACCTCGGTGGCGACCGCAGTGATGTTGTCGCGGGCCATTTCGGTCGGCATCGTCCCGAACTGGGTCTTTGTGATCGAGGTGTTGAACCCTGCGAGATCCTGGTATTCCTCGAGCTTTTCCCGAACGGTTTCGGGGCTTCCGATGATGACGACCCCCGACTTCACCAGATCGTCGAGCGTCTGGGCCTTGCCGATCACCTTTGCCGCGCGAATTCGCTTGAGGGATTCGACGTTGGTATAGCCGGGTGGCAGCAGCATCTCGACCGGCATCTTGAAGAAGCCGTTGATCATGGCCTCCATGTGGGGCCGCGCCTCGCGCATCGCCCGCTCGTCACTCTCGGCGACATAGATGGTGTTGGACCAGGCCAGCTGATCGGGCGCTGCCTCATAGCCAGCCTTGCGGGCTTCCTCGCGGTACATGTCGAAGAATTTCGCCACGGTCGCGATCGGGCTGAGCGTCTGGCAATAGGTGTAGCGGTTCTGCGCGGCCCAGCGGATCGTCTGGGACGACCCCTGCGAAGGCGTCCAGATGGGCGGATGCGGCTTCTGATAGGGGGTGGGCCAGGGGTTCACGTAATTGAACTGGTAGTGCTTGCCCGAGTAGACGAACGGCCCCGGCCGGGTCCATGCCTGCATGATCAGCTCATGGGCCTCGTTGAAGCGCTCGAGCGACTCGGTGGGGTTGATCCCCATGGCGTGATATTCCGCACCGATACCGCGCACGAAACCGGCGATCATCCGGCCGCGGGTCAGATTGTCGATGATGGCGAATTCCTCGGCGATGGTTAGCGGGTTGTTCACCAGAGGCAGGGCGCGGCCCAGCACAGCGACCTTGCCCCGCTTGACCGACCGCGCCAGCGCGCCCGCCAGAACGCCGGGGGTCGGCATCAGGCCATAGGGGGTCTGATGGTGCTCGTTGACCACCACCCCGTCGAAACCCATCTCGTCGGCATATTCCAGCTCGTCGAGGTAGCGGTTGTACAGGTCGGCACCCTTCACCGGGTCGTAGTGACGATTCGAGAAGGTCACCCAGGCGGTGCCGTGATCCCGGATCGCCTCGAGATCGACATCCGCATAGGGCATCAGGTGCATGTTGAAGAATTGCATGGCTCAGACCTCCGTTGCGTCGATGAACGCGGAGAGTTCGCGGCAGAACTCCTCGGGCTTCTCGACCGTGGGGATGTGGCCGCATTCCCCGATCACGGCGAGACGCGATCCCGGGATGCGGCGGGCGTATTCCTCGCCGTGGGACAGCGGGAACATCCGGTCGTGATCGCCCCAGACCAGAAGGGTCGGAACGTCGATCCGGTGCAGCCACTTGTAGAGATGCGGATCATGGCCGCGCGGGCTCCAGCTCAGCCGCGCGACGGTAAAGCGGTTGGCAAGCGAGATATCCTCGTCCTCCACCTCGGCAAGGCGCGCAATGGTACGCTCGGCCATAGCCTGATCGTGGAAAAACCCGCGAATCCGCTCTTCGTCGGTGCACAGGAACGGATCCATCTGCTCCACGCCGGGGACCCGGAGCCCGGCCGCCCCCACAAGGGTCAGCGACTTCAGCCGGGACGTGTTGCGCACCGCGATTTCGGCCGCCAGCCAGCCGCCAAGCGACTGGCCGACAAGGTGAATATCCTCGAGTCCCTGATCGCGGAAGAAATCGAGGTAAAAATATGCCAGGTCGTGGATGTTGTCTAACCAGTCCGGCGGGGTCGATCCGCCAAAGCCGGGATGCTCCGGCACGATGACGGTATAGCGCTCGGCCAGACGCGCCATGAACGGAAGCCAGCTGGAAGCGCCGGTCGATCCATGCAGCAGTACCAGCGTCGGACCCTCGCCCGCACGCATCACACGGATGTCGGTGTCACCGGCACGCGCAAGTGTTGTGTCGTGTTTCGTCATGCCTCCCCCAACGCCGGTTATTCCGGCATTTGTTATGTATATCATACAGCATACACGAATATTGTAAGCATACGTGCTTTATCATTGCAAGGGCTTTGCATTTTCATTCAATATATTGATATTAAATGATTTTATGGGATGAAGGCAGCGCCGGCGCCTTCAGAGCGACAGATCGATCAGCACGCCCCGGGTTTCGGGCGCCGTCATCGCGCCCAGGCAGGCGATCGCCTCGGCAGCGGCGTCAAGGTCACTGTCCATCCCCGCGCGCAGCCCTGCCTCGCCGGAGCCCTCCACCAGCGGCGTCACAACCGCGCTGCAGGAACAGCCCGACGCCGCGAAGAAGCGTTGCACCCCTGCGGTCCAGACCACGCGCAGCGCCTGTGCACATTCTGCAGGCTCCGCGTCGGCACCATCCCGAATGAACAGGGCGAGAACCGCCACGCTGCCCGGTGCGGCGCACAGGCTCGCCACGCGCGCGCTGTCGTCGGCCAGTTGCATCGCGAGATGGGGCGCGGCGACGTCCTTGGAGATCACCCTGCACATCACCAGCCGTTCCTGCTCCTGCGGGCTCTCATCCGGCTGCAGCAGCCGCACCGAGCGCCCTGCGCCGTGAAGGCGCACCGCCACCGCCTCCAGCAGGGCGGTTGTCTCTCCGCAAAGCGCGAAAAGCAGCCGTGGCGGCTCCACCTCACCGCTTTCCGGCGGCGTGGCCGTGCGGCGCTGGCGCAGGCTGCGCCCCCGGGCCAGCGTCCGCAGCGCGGCCAGAAAGGTCAGGCGCTCGTCCCCCTCAAGCGGATCCAGCAGCCGACCCTGATACTCGGTCACCACCTCGCCCATGCCGTCGACAATCTCGATGCCCTTCTCGGTGAGCGCGATGCACTTGGCCCTCCGGTCGCTTTCCGAAGGCGCGATGTGCACCAACCCCGCCTCCGCCAGCCGCGAGATCACGCCTCCCGTGGTCGACTTGTCGAGAGAGACCAGGCGGGCAAGCGTGGAGAGATCGATTCCGGGCCGCCGCTGGAGGGCAACCATGACGACATGCTGCACCGGGGTGACGCCATAGACGCGGGTGAGCTCGGAGAACAGGGCGACAGACCGCTGATGGACCAGCCTGATCAGGTGGCCGGGCTTGCGAAGCAACTCGTCGATCTCGGGCATGGTGTTCATCGCAGGGCTCCGTCTCGGCAATATGATGCCGACAGAGCTAGGACGACCAGCACGAATTTCACATCGCCCAAACGATACATCCCGGCTCGAGCGGATCATGCCTTGCAGATCGGGCCGGCACCATACCGTTTGCCACGGTTGGATTCGGGACAGTCGGAAGGGAAATGGCGCGCCCGAAAGGATTCGAACCTCTGACCCCCAGATTCGTAGTCTGGTGCTCTATCCAGCTGAGCTACGGGCGCATGGGCGGCGGTTTAGCCCCGGTTCCGGGGCATTGCAAGGCCGAATTCAGGCCGCTTCATGGGGCCGCCCGGGCACCACCCTTTCGGGGAGGCGTATGCGAAAGACAGACCCCTCCGGGCTGGTGCGCTCCAGCGTCAGCTGCCCGCCATGGCCGCGCACCAGCTCTGCAGCGATCGCCAGACCCAGCCCGCTGCCCCCCTTGCGGGCCGAGCCGCGGAACGGCTGAAAGAGGTTCTCCAGCGCCTTTTTCGGCAAGCCCGGGCCGGTATCCGCGACATCCATCACAACATCCCCGCCCTCGCGGCGGGCAATGAGCCGCACTTCTCCCGGCTGCTGCGCCACGGAAAAGGCCTGCATCGCGTTGCGAACGATGTTCGAGAGCACCCGGAACACCTGCTCGGGGTCGGCGAAGACGACAAGCCCGGGCGGAATGTCGGCCACCAGCGTTACCCCTTCGGCACTGGGCTGCAGGCGCTCGTTCTCCAGCACATCCTCCGTCAGCCGCGCGAGGTTCACGGGTACGGGTCGCGGCACCGGTTCCTCGGCGCGGCCATAGGCAAGCGTCGTCTCGCACAGGTTCACCGCCCGCGAGAGCGAGGCTACCAGCTTGGGCGCGGTACGCTGAACGGCCGGATCGCGGCTGGCCTCCATCCTGTCGGCCAGAAGCTGGGCGGTGGTCAGCATGTTGCGCAGATCGTGGCTCACCTTGGCAACCGCAGCACCCAGCGCAGCCAGCCGCTCGCGCTGGCGCAGGGAGGCAGACAGCTCGCTCTGCATGGATTGCAACGCCCCTTCCGCCTCGCGGAGTTCGCGGATCGTGGCAGAGGGGGCGATGATCCGGCCCGGCTCTTGAGGGGCGGCCTGAAAATGCTTGATCTGGCCGATCAGCCGCGTGATCGGCACGCCGATGAACCGACGCACCGACCAGAACAGCAGCGCCGCCACGATCACCGAGATCGCCGCCGACAGCATCAGGATGCGCAGCCCGTAGCGCAGCAGCGCCTCGTGGAGCGGTGCCGTCTCCATGGTGATCTCGATCAGCTTGCCCGCGTCCTGAACCGGCACCCCGATGACGCGGATCACCTCGTCACTGGGCCGGACGATATCGCGCAGGGCCGCAGCGACGTGCTGTGCAGGGCCCATCTCGCGCAGGTCGTAGGTGCGCGAGACGGGCGCGGGAACAGGCGAGGACAGGACCAGCTGGCGCACGTCGTCGCGGCGCAGGACCACGTTGAGGACACCCGCATTGGCCAGAAGCTCCTGCTGAAGCTCGGGGGCCACCTCATCGTCGGTGGTCGCCAGCACGGCAAGCGAGGCGATCTGGGCCCGTTCGAGCCGGTTGAGCAGGTAATCCTCCCGGAACCGGGCGACGGACGGCACGAAGATAAGCACCTCTGCCACCATGACAAAGGCAACTGTCAGAAGAAGGAAGCGTCCGGTCAGCGATTGCGCGAACATGGGCCTCGCCCGGGTGCAGGGACTTCGCGTGTTCTAGCGCAGCAATGCCTGCTGCGCACCCGGTTTCGGCGCAGACCCGCTCATGGCAGGCGCTGCACAAGGCGGACAAGGCGGCGCAACCAGGGGTTCTCGAACAGACGGGGCGCGAAATAGGCCCCTGCCGCGCGCTTGGCGCTCTCGCCGAGGGTCGGATAGGGCGCGACCATGCCTGCGATGGCCGAAAGCTTCAGCCGCGCCGAAAGCGCCAGCGCCCATATCTGGATCAGCTCCCCCGCATGCGGCCCGACGATCGCGGCACCCACGGGCCGCCCCCCCACCGCCATCACCTTGACCATGCCGCCCGCGCGCTGGGCCCGCGCACGGTCGTTTTCGCCCAGATCGATGCGGATCACCTCCAGCCTGGCCCCGTATTGCGCCCGGGCCTCGGCCTCGGTCAGGCCGACCTGCGCCAGTTCGGGAGCGGTATAGGTAGCGTGGGGCACGTGATCGGTGCGCGCCTTGGCGGGCAGTCCGAGGACCGCCTGACGCACGACAATGCCCGCATGATACCCCGCAAGATGGGTGAATTGCAGCGGCCCGGCGGCGTCACCCACCGCAAGGACACGCCGGTTGGTGCTGCGCAGCCGCGCATCGACCTTCACATGACCGTTTTCCACCGCAACGCCCGCCGCCGCGAGGTTCAGCCGCCCGAGATTCGCCCGGCGGCCGACGGCGACCAGCAGATGCGAGCCGCGCACCTCCTCGCCATTGGCCGTGGTCACGACAATATCGCCCTCCCGGCCCGAGACATGGCTTGCCTGCGCGCCCTCGCGGATGTCCACGCCCTCGGCCCGCAGCGCTGCCAGCACATGGGCGGCAAGCTCCGGGTCATCGCGGCCCAGCGCACGGGCCCCCTCCAGAACCGTGACCCGCGCGCCCAGCCTCCGATGCGCCTGGGCCATCTCCAGCCCGATCGGGCCGCCGCCCATCACCACCAGATGCGCAGGTGTCTCACGCAGGGCAAAGATCGTCTCGTTGGTCAGGATGGGCACATCCTGAAGACCCGGAACGGGCGGTACGAAGGGGGTGGAGCCGGTGGCGATGACAAAGCGCCGGGCGGTGATGGTGTGCCCACCCGCCTCCACGCGCGCCGGTCCGGTGAAGCGGGCCCAGGCACGGATGACCTGCACGCCCAATCCCTCGAACCGTTCCTGGCTGTCATGGGGGGCAATGGCGGCGATCACCTCGGCGATGTGATCGGCCACCCGCCCGCGATCCACCAGCGGCGGACCGCCCGTCACGCCAAAGCCCTCTCCGGTCCGCCGGGCGTGGGCCGCCGCCGCCGCGGCCAGAAGCGCCTTTGACGGAACACATCCGTGATTGAGGCAATCGCCTCCCATCTCGGCCCCTTCCACAAGTATGACGCGCGCGCCCATCTGCGCCGCACCTGCCGCCACGGACAGACCGCCCGACCCCGCGCCGATCACGCAGATATCCGCCCTGATGTCGCCGCCGCTCATGTCGCGGCCCCCCGGCGACGCAGCAGCAGGGGCAAGGCCGCAAGCGCGCACAGGCCCAGGATGGGGCCCAGGATGTGCCATTCAAGCATGATGGACAGATCGGGACGATCCCCTCGGGCGAACACTTCGCCCAGGCCCGCCCCTATCCAGGTGTAGACCAGCGCGCCCGGGATGATGCCGACAAAGGTCGTCGCGGCAAAGAGGCCGAACCGGACACCCGCCAGCGCCGGAAGCAGGTTCGCCACGAAGAAGGGCACCGCCGGCACCAGCCGCATCAGCAGCAGCACGGGGATCTGGTTGCGCAGCAACCCGTCGCGCAGACGGCGCGCCGCCCCGTCCGAGGCGTCGATCCGCCGTGCCAGCGCCGCTCCGGGGCCCAGGCGGGCGGCCGCGAACAGCAGGCTGGCACCGATCGTGGCTGCCGTCACATTGTAGAGGACACCGGGGAAGAGGCCGAAGAGAAACCCTCCGGTCAGCGACGCCACCAGCGCGCCAGGCAGGGAAAAGACGACGATACCGATATAGGCCGCGATGAAGCCGGCAGAGGCGAGCCAGAAGAACTCGTCGCGCAGCGCGACCAGGGCCTCGCGATGTGCAGCCAGCGCCTCGAACGACAAGCTGTCGCGGAACAGCAGAAACCCCGCGACGGCACCGACCGCAATCACCGTGATGGGCAGATGACGGCGCCAGGAGGGGCCGGCGCCATCCGCTGGCGGACGGGGCCTCGCGGATGGCGCGGGATGTGGCGCGGGCGACTTGGTCATGGGCGTTCCTCTCGCTTGAGCCGAACCTGCTTCACCTCGCCACAACGCGCCAGCCCGATCACGCCGGGTTGATGCAGGATCACGCGCACGACACTCCGATGGCGGAACCGGGCGCCTGCAGGAGCTCTGGGTTGGCCCTGATCGGGCTCACGGCGCAGAATTGTTACAGATGCGCGCCAAAGGCCGCGCGGCGCGATTGACTCCGCCCGGGTCTGCGCCTATCCACCGGGCCTGATTTCCGCGAGCGCGGGTGCGGGCGATGGCCCGTCGGCGCCTCGACGGTCGAGGAGAAACGACATGAAACGCACATTCCAGCCCAGCAACCGGGTGCGCAAGGCACGGCACGGTTTTCGGGCCCGCATGGCCACCAAGGCCGGTCGCAAGATCCTGAACCGCCGTCGTGCGCGCGGCCGCAAGGTCCTGTGCGCCTGAGCGACATGGTCTGCGAGACCGAGGCCAGCGGCCCCGGGCGCGAACTGCCGAACGATCACCCCGCTGCGCGCCCGCGCGGCGGGGTTTCGCATTTGGCACTGGAGCCCTTGCGCAAGCGCTCCGATTTCCTGCTTGCCGCCCGGGCCCGGCGCGAGGGGCGGCCGGGCTTTCTGTTGCAGGCCCGCCCCCGGAACGATACCGCGCCTCCCCGGCTGGGGCTGACCTGCTCGCGCAAGATCGGCAACGCGGTGGCGCGCAACCGTGCGCGCCGACGTCTGCGCGCGGCGGCACGCGCCGTCCTGCCCGGCCGCGCCCTG
>JAFIEC010000056.1 GCA_020832725.1 Paracoccaceae bacterium
CCACCTCGACGGCCACGCCCGCGGCGCCGTGAACCCGCAGGATCGGCTCGCGCTGGGCCAGCACAACCCCGGCCAACATGATCTGCCGGGAAACCTAAACCCCCAGGCCACCGGCGGCCGTCTCGCGGGCGCGCGCCCACAATCCCTGCCCGATCGCCCGCGAGATCAGCGCCGTAGAGGCGACGGACAGCCCTATCCCGGCGGAAACGGTGAGAAACTGGATCACCCAGGCAAAGCCCAGACCCGCCACCAGCCGCTCGTCACCGATCTGGCTGACCCACAGCAGCGTCGCCACATCCACCAGAAAGACAAAGGTCAGCCCGGCAGAGCCGGAAAGGGTCATCACCACGACATGGCGCATGATCGAGCCCTCGGTAAAGCGGGCCCGGGGCGCGTCGCCGTCCTTGTGAAGTCCCGTGCGGGCCATGTCAGGCTCTGCTCCGCGCCGGGGACGACAAGGGGAAAGGCAACGTCATGTGCCCTGCTTATCCCGCCGCCCCGAGCAAGGCGAGTGGAAAGGCTCGGGCGCTTGCCGCGCGCGGCCGGGGCAGCTAAGAGCGCCGCAACCCAAGGAGCCCGCCATGATCCCCCGCTATTCCCGCCCCGATATGGTTGCGATCTGGTCGCCCGAGACACGGTTCCGAATCTGGTTCGAGATCGAGGCCCATGCCTGCGATGCCATGGCCGCTCTTGGTGTCATCCCCGGGGAAAATGCCGCTGCCGTCTGGAGGGCGAAGGATGTCGCCTTCGACGTCGCGCGCATCGACGAGATCGAGGCCGTCACCCGCCATGACGTGATCGCCTTCCTGACCCATCTGGGCGAGATCGTGGGGGTGGAGGAGGCGCGCTTCGTCCATCAGGGCATGACCTCCTCGGATGTGCTGGATACCGCCTTCAACATCCAGCTGGTGCGTGCCGCCGATATCCTGATCGCCGATCTTGAGGCATTGCTCACGGCCCTGCGCCGCCGCGCGATGGAGCATCGCCACACCCTGCGCATCGGGCGGAGCCATGGCATTCACGCAGAGCCGACCACCCTCGGCCTGACCTTCGCGCGCTTTCATGCCGAGATGGCGCGCAACCTGACACGGCTGCGCACGGCGCGGGCCGAGGTGGCCACGGGCGCGATCTCGGGGGCGGTGGGGACATTCGCCAACATCGACCCGAGGGTCGAGGCCCATGTCTGCGAACAGCTGGGCCTGACACCCGAGCCCATCTCCACTCAGGTCATCCCGCGCGACCGGCACGCGATGTTCTTTGCCACGCTGGCGGTGATCGCGTCGTCGGTCGAGAATGTCGCCGTGGAAATCCGGCACATGCAGCGCACCGAGGTGCTGGAGGCAGAAGAGTTCTTTTCGCCGGGACAGAAGGGCTCTTCGGCAATGCCGCACAAGCGCAATCCGGTGCTGAGCGAGAACCTCACCGGGCTTGCCCGCATGGTGCGCGCCTATGCGATGCCGGCCCTGGAGAATGGCGCCCTCTGGCACGAGCGTGACATAAGCCATTCGAGCGTGGAGCGCATGATCGGCCCCGACGCCACGGTGACGCTGGATTTCGCGCTGGCGCGGCTGACGGGGGTGATCGACCGGCTTGTGGTCTATCCAGAGCGGATGCTTGAGAACCTGCACCGCTTCCGGGGGCTGGTGCATTCCCAGCAGGTGCTTCTGGCCCTGACCCAAAAGGGGGTCAGCCGGGAAGATGCGTATCGGCTGGTGCAGCGCAATGCCATGAAGGTCTGGGAAGAGGGGTGCGATTTCCTGACAGAGCTTCAGGCCGATGCCGAGGTGACAGCGGCGCTTGCACCCACGGAGATCGCGGCCCTGTTCGACCCGGGCCTGCATTTGAGGCATGTCGATACGATCTTTGCCCGGGTTTTCGGCGCTGACACCGAGACTGCGACAGGCTGACGCAGGCTGCGGGGGACAGGGAAAGATTATTCTTGCCTTGAGGCTTTTTGCGTTATCTCCTTACCCTACGCAACCAGGGAGAGACAGATGCGCATTGCAACCTTTCTTGCCGTGATTGCCCTGACGGCTGCACCTTCGATTGCCGCAGCCATGTGCATGGACACACGTACAACCGCTTCCCAATGCGGTCAGGGTCAGGTTTGGGACGAGAGCGCGCAGGCCTGCGTGCTGCCCGCGACCAGTTGAATCGCGGTTGACATCGCTGCAAGGCTGCGGTGACGGGGGATCCTGAACGACCGGAGCGATGCTCCGGTCGTTTTTCATTCGCGGTGCCGCAGTGACCTGACGCACACGCAAAAGGCCGCAGCAAGCCGCGGCCCTGCATGTCGCCTGCTGCGGTCGAGGCGACCGCGCAGGCCGGTGCCTCGGTCAGTTCTTCGCGTAATACTCGACGACGAGGTTCGGTTCCATCTGCACCGCGTAGGGCACATCCGACAGCATGGGCGTGCGCACGAAGGTCGCAATCATCTTGGAATGATCGACTTCAAGGTAGTCGGGCACATCACGCTCCGCCAGGCTGACGGCCTCAAGAACCGATGCCAGCTGCTTGGACCGGTCCCGAATCTCGATCACATCGCCTTCCTTGACCCGGTAGGAGGGGATGTTGACCCGCTTGCCGTTCACCAGAACATGGCCATGGTTCACGAACTGCCGGGCCGAGAAGATCGTCGGCACGAACTTGGCGCGGTAGACCACCGCGTCCAGGCGACGCTCCAGCAGGCCGATGAGAAGCTCGCCCGTGTCGCCACGGCGACGCTCCGCCTCGGCATAGATACGGCGGAACTGCTTTTCCGTCAGATCGCCGTAATGGCCCTTGAGCTTCTGCTTGGCACGCAGCTGCGTGCCGTAGTCGGACATCTTGCCCTTGCGACGCTGGCCATGCTGGCCGGGGCCGTATTCGCGCCGGTTGACGGGGCTTTTGGGGCGTCCCCAGATGTTCTCGCCCATCCGGCGGTCGAGCTTGTACTTGGCAGACGTGCGTTTGGTCACGACTGATCTCCTTCGTTGCTGTTTCGAAGGGCGTTGTCCTCTGCCCGGTTGTCCGGACCGACAGGTCACCCCTTGCGGGGGCCGCCAACACCAAGCCCCGCCCCTTGCGGCGCGGAACCCGTGCGCCTTACGGGAGGGGGGCTGGGGTGTCAATGGCCGCGCGCGCGCCCGGCCCTTCGGGGCTGGCCCGTCGCCTTGCGCAAGGGGCGCTGCGCCGGACGGGCAGTGCCTGCCTCCTCCAGCGCCTGGCTGAGCGCGGGGGCAAGACGCGCGGCCAGAGCGCCATGCACCGCCGCCCCCGGCACCAGCACCGCAGCCCTCGGGTCAGGGGGGGGAAAGGCCATCCCGCCCCCCTCCCCCATCTCGCCGGGCGGACAGACATGCACCACAAGGCCAAGGGTCGCATCACGCAGATGCCGCAGCATGGCGGCATCCACGAAGGCGGGCATCCCCGGGTCTGGCAGGGTGATCTCCACCCGCTCGGGCGGCGGCGCCGGTGCCAGCCAGACCAACAGGACCGGGCAGCGCAATGCCTCGATCAGACGATGCATCCGCGCGCACCACGCGGCCTGCAATTCCTCGATCAGTGCCGCGAAGGGCGCAGACCCCGTGTTCGCGCATTGTCGCAGCAGATGGCCGGTGAAATGCGTCTCGGTCAGGTCGATCGCGGGGAACAGGGCCCGGAAGCCGGTGGTCGTGCGCACCAGCCGGTCATTGCGGCGCGGATGCACCGCAAACAGGCGGTTGGAGAGGTTGAGCGCCCCCGGGACGCAGAGTATCGCCATCTTCGCATCATGACAGGCGACCAGGAGCGCCGGATCATCCAGAATCACGTCGATGCCGCCATTGACCGCTCCGAAATTGGCGCAGGTCACCCCCGCCGTACGCCCCAGCAGTTCAGGCCATGGCCGCGCCACATAGCGCCCGAATGTCTCGCTTCCGCCCAGACAGGCCACATAGGGCCCCCCCAGATCGGGCGCGGGCCCTCGATAAGGCCTGCGCGACGTTCCCAGATTATAGAGGCAATACTCCGGCCCGCGGGCCGCCTGGCCTGCTTGCGTCATGGTCCCACCCATTTCTCGACTCACCCGCAGTCAGGGTCGTCGGGGCAGGTTGCGAAAAGCATAAAGTCTCAATTAGATATTAGTTTGCATGCAGACACGGCGCGGGGACGCCGCCGATCCGCCTTGAACCTGCCGCGTCCACGCGCCTATTGTGCCGCGCGAGCGAACAGGGAGCGAGATGATGGAGATCGGCAAGGTCGGCGTGGTCGGGGCGGGGCAGATGGGCAATGGTATCGCCCATGTGTTTGCCCTCGCGGGATACGACGTGCTGATGCACGACATCTCGCGCGAGGCGCTGGATCAGGCGCTGGAGACGATCGAGGGCAACCTGCAGCGTCAGGTGGGCAAGGGCCGGATGGCCCCCGAAGAGGCCGAGGCGACGATCGCCCGCATCAATACGACCCTGACACTGGCCGATCTTGGCAAGACCGATCTGGTGATCGAGGCTGCGACCGAGCGTGAATCGATCAAGACCGCCATTTTCGAGGATCTCGTACCGCATCTGCTGCCACACACGATCCTGACATCCAATACGTCGTCGATCTCAATCACGAGGCTCGCCTCGCGCACCGACAGGCCGGAGCGGTTCATGGGGTTCCACTTCATGAACCCGGTGCCGGTGATGCAGCTGGTCGAGCTTATTCGCGGCATTGCCACCGACGAGCCCACCTACCGCACGCTTCTGGGCGTGGTCGAGCGGCTGGGCAAGAAGGCCGCCTCATCCGAGGATTTTCCAGCCTTCATCGTCAACCGCATCCTCATGCCGATGATCAACGAGGCGGTCTACACGCTCTATGAGGGCGTG
>JAFIEC010000059.1 GCA_020832725.1 Paracoccaceae bacterium
GGCCGGCACGCGAGGGGGGGGGACCCCCGGCAGCGACCCGCGCGGCCGCGCCTGCGGCGCAGGAGGGCTGAGCCATGGCCGGACCCGAGACAGAGACGAACGACGCGCCCACGGCCCCCGCAGCCGACCCGGCCCTCTCCACCGGAGGCACGGCGCTGTTCGTGCGCCGTCCCATCCTTGCCCTCGTGATGTCGGCCCTGATCGTCATGGCAGGGCTTGCAGGGCTGATCGGGGCCGAGGTCCGCGAGCTGCCCAACATCGACCGTCCCGTGATCACCGTCACCACCAGCTTCTCCGGTGCCGCGCCCGAGACCATCGACCGCGAGATCACGTCGATCATCGAGGGCGCGGCAGGGCGCGTCGCCGGCGTGCGCGCAATCTCTTCCAGCTCGCGCTTCGGGCGCTCGCAGGTCACCATCGAATTCGGGGACTCGGTCGATCTCGACATCGCGGCGACCGACATGCGCGACGCCATCGCACGGGTGCGCAACGTGCTGCCCGCAGGCGTGGATGAACCGCGCGTGGTCAAGGCCGATGCCAATGCCGACGCGGTGATGCGGATCGGCGTGACCTCCTCCTCCCGCTCGGTACAGGATCTGACGCAGCTGGTGGAAGAGATGGTGGAGGATCGCCTGATCTCGGCCGAGGGCGTGGCCGATCTGCAGGTCTTCGGCCGGCGCAATGCGGTGTTCCGCGTCGACATCGACATGGTGGCGCTGGCCTCGCGCGGGCTGACGCTGGCCGATATCCGCGGCGCGCTGCGCAATGTCGCCTTCGACGCCCCTGCGGGCGCGCTGTCCTCGCCGACGCAAAGCCTTGTGGTGCGCACCACCGCGCCCGTCTCCACGCCCGAGCAGTTCGAGGCGCTGACCCTGCGCGGCGAGGTCCGGCTGGGCGATGTGGCGCAGGTCAGCCTTGGCCCCTCCCCGGGCGAGAGCGTGCTGCGCGCCAATGGCGAGGCCGGCGTGGGCATCGGCATCATCCGGCAGGCACAATCCAACACGCTCGACATCTCGCGCTCGGTGACCGCGATCGTCGAGGAACTGCGCGAGATCCTGCCCGAGGACGTGTCGATCTTCATCACCAGCGACGATGCGACCTTCATCAGCGGCTCCATTCAGGAGGTGCTGCGAACCCTCCTGCTTGCGGTGATGATCGTGGTGGCGATCATCTTCGTCTTTCTGCGCGATGCCCGCGCCACGCTGATCCCGGCCCTGACGATGCCGGTCGCTCTGATCGGCACGCTGGCGGCGATCTGGCTGGTGGGCTTCTCCGTCAACATCCTGACGCTGCTGGCGCTGGTGCTGGCGACGGGGCTTGTGGTGGACGACGCCATCGTGGTGCTGGAGAACATCGTGCGCCGCCGTGCCGAGGGGATGGGCCCGCGCGCGGCGGCGGTGCTGGGCACGCGGCAGGTGTTCTTTGCCGTGGTCACGACCACCGCCACGCTGGCCGCGGTCTTCGTGCCGCTGTCGTTCCTGCCCGGACAGGCGGGCGGGCTGTTCCGCGAGTTCGGCTTCACGCTGGCGATGGCGGTGACGATCTCGTCGGTGGTGGCCCTCAGTCTGTGTCCCATGCTGGCCAGCCGCTTTCTCGGACCGCCCACAAGCGGCAACGATGCGCTGGGCCGGGTCGGCGGCTGGCTGGCGCGCGCCTATGGCTTCACCCTGCGCGGGGCGCTGGCCAATCCCGTTTTCGTGGTGCTGGCGGCCGGGCTGTTCGCGGCCACGGCGGCGATCATGCTGCCCGGGATCCGGCAGGAGCTCACCCCCCCCGAGGACCGGGCCGTGGCGCTCTTGTCGGTGCGCGCGCCGCAGGGCGTGTCGCTTGACTATACCGTCGGAAAGATGCGCGAGATCGAGGACATGCTCGCCCCCCTGCGCGCGTCAGGCGAGGTGCAGAACCTGTTCTCCATCGCCGGGACGGGCGGGCGGGCCAATACCGGCTTTGTCGTCATGACGCTTGCCCCCTGGGACGAGCGCGAGCGCAGCCAGCAGCAGATCGTGGGCCAGATCAACGGCATGCTGCGGGGGATCGTCGGCGTGACTGCCTTTGCCATCCAGCCCAACTCGCTGCGCATCCGCGGGGCCGGGCAGGGTCTGAGGGTGGCGCTTGTCGGCTCCAGCTATGACGTGCTGGCCGAATCCGGCGAGGCGCTGGTGCGCAGCCTGCAGGACGATGGCCGCTTCGGCCGGGTGCAGCTGTCCTTTGACACCAACCAGCCGCAGCTCTTCATCGAGGTGGACCGACGACGCGCCGAGGATCTGGGCATCAACATCGACGGGCTGGGCGAGGCGTTGCAGGCGGTGCTGGACGGGCGCACCGTGGGCTCGGTCTTTCTGGAAGACCGCAGCTTTGACGTGAAGATGATCTCCACCGGAACGCCGGTTCGCGACCCCGGCGATCTGGAGCGGGTGTTCATCCAGACGGGCGGGGGCCAGATGGTCCCGATGTCGAGTTTCGTGCGCCTGGAAGAGCGCGCGGTCGCCCCCGAACTGGGGCGCGAGGCGCAGATGCGCGCGGTCGAGGTCACGGCCAGCCTGTC
>JAFIEC010000073.1 GCA_020832725.1 Paracoccaceae bacterium
GGGTTGCCCCGCTTTTTCAGGGCGCGCAGGTCGTGCAGCCGCCCGGCCTCTGCCTCTGCCGCCACCAGCTTGCGCAATTCCCCGCGCTGGATCTTGGCGGTTCCCGTCAGGGGCAGCGCCTCGACGAAACCGACCCATCCCGGGACCTTGTAATAGGCCACCTCCGCCAGCGCCCATTGCGCGATCTCGCGGGCGGTCGCGGCATCGGCCCCGGGGCTGGCCGGGCGGATCAGCACCGCCACTTCCTCGCCCCGGATGTCGCAGGCAAGGGGTGCGGCTGCGGCCTGGGCCACGGCGGGGTGGCGGTTGAGCACCGTCTCCACCTCGACTGCGGCGATGTTCTCGCCCGAGCGGCGGATGATGTTCTTCTTGCGATCGACGAAATGCAGCTGCCCCGTGGCATCCCGCGCCACCACGTCGCCGGTATGAAACCAGCCGTCGCGCCAGACCTCGGCGGTGGCCTCGGGGTTCTTCAGGTAGCCATCGAAGAAGCCATAGGCCGGGTTGTCCCCCCGCCTGCGCACCAGAAGCTCTCCGGGCGTGTCGTCGTCGATGTCGCCTCCCGCGTCATCGACGATGCGGATGTCCACCTCGGGCGGGGGCGCGCCGAAACAGGCGGTACCGATCTGGCGCGGCTCTTCATGGGCGGAGATGGTGGCCCCCGATCCGGTCTCGGTGCAGGCCCAGGCCTCGATCAGCGGAAAGCCGAAGCGCGCCTCGAAGGGCGCGTGCAGCCGCGCGTCGATACCTGCGCCAAAGCCGAAGCGCACCCCCTCGATCCGGTCGCCGGGATCTTCGGGCGCGGCCATCAGCATCGAGGGCATCACGCCGAGATAATGCAGGCAGGTGGCCCGCGCCTCGCGCACCGAGGCCCACCAGCTGCGCGGGTGGAACCGGTCGAGCAGGATCAGGCAGCCGCCCACGGTGACCATGCCCATCACCGAGACCGCCAGCGCGTTCATGTGGAAGAGTGGCAGCGGGGTCAGCATCCGCTCTTCCGCGCCAAGGCTGATGAGCCCGCCCGCGCCGGCATACCAATCGCCCGAATGCAGGAAATACAGGTTCGACAGGATGCATCCCTTGGGCTGACCGGTGGTGCCCGAGGTATAGAGCAGCGCAGCCTCTCGCGCCCGCTCGGGCAGGACCTGCGGCGCGGGGGCGGGCGCTGGCGGCAGGGGCGTGTCGGGCGTGGCGATCAGCGGTTGCGCCCCCGCGGCACGGGCCGCCTCGGAGAGGTCGGCCACCCTTTCGGGCAGGGTCAGCACCATGCGCATTTCGGAATGCCCGATCATGTAGGACAGCTCGGCCCTGCGCAGGTCGGGGTTGAAGGGCACGGCCGAGGCCCCGATGGCGTTGAGCGCAAGAAAGCACTCGAGGAACACGGGCCGGTTCTCCAGCAGCAGGCCCACCCGGTCGCCCGCCCCGATGCCGGCGGCGCGCAGGGCCTGCGCCCGGGTCTCGGCGGCGGCCAGCATCGCGCCATAGGAGATCGGCCCCGGAGGGTGGTGCCACAGGCGGGCAGTTTCCTCCAGCACATGGAGAAACGGTGCCTCGGGCCGTGCCAGGGCGGTGGCCTTGAAGCGGGCAAAGACGGTCTCGCTGGTCACGGGCGGGCCTTTCGCATGGGGGGCTCTGGCGCGGGGTGCATCCGCTCGGGCGTGATCGGGGTCAGGCCGGGCATGCCGCCAGCCCCTAGAGGTCGAGGACGAGGCGGGGCGACCTTGCCCGGCTCACGCAGATCTGCATGACCTGTCCGGCCGCGCGCTCGCTCTCGGTCAGGATGACGTCGCGGTGGTCGGGTTCACCTGCCAGCACGCCGCATTGGCAGATGCCGCAATCGCCGCGCCTGCAATCATACATCACGTCATGGCCCGCAGCCTCCAGCGCGTCGATGATGCTTTGGTCGGCGGCCACGGTGAGCACCTCGCCGGTGCTGGCGATCTCGATCTCGAATGCGCCATCGCCGGCCTTCGGGGCCTCGGCGGTGAACAGCTCCACATGCAGCCGCGCACCCTCGATCCCGGCGGCACGGGCGCGGGCGGTCACCGCCTCGATCATGCCGCGGGGACCGCAGACATAGACATGCGCGCCCTCGGGCATGGTCGCGAGGGCTGCGTCGATATCGAGCCGGGTCTGCGCATCGTCATCGGGATGCAGCCGCAGCGCGCGGCCGCACAGGTTGCGCAGTTCCGGCACAAAGGCCATCTGCGCAAGGCTCCGCCCCGCGTAATGCAGCCGAAAGGGCCGCCCCGCCGCCGACAGGTCCGCCGCCATCGACAGCATCGGCGTGATCCCGATCCCGCCCGCGAACAGGATCGCCGCCTCCGGCCCCTCGTGGAGCGGAAAGGAATTGCGCAGCCCCGAGACACGCAGCCGCGCGCCCGGCTCCAGCCCGTGCATGAAGCGCGAGCCGCCGGTGGAATTCTCCTCCAGCAGGACACCAAGCGCCAGCTCGTCCTCGCCGAGGGCGGGGAGTGCGACCAGCGAATAGGGCCGGTCGCCGCCGTCGGGCAGATGCACCCGCAGATGGGCACCCGCGCTCCAGCTTGGTGCGGGACCGTCGGTGGCCAGAACGAACCGCCGGATGCGCGGGGTTTCGGCCTGCACGGAGCGCAGGGTGACCCCGATGGATTCGTCAGGATCGGCGGAGAGAGGGGACATCGGTGCCTCGGTCGGAAAATGAGTCGTGAATATATGCACACAAATATATTTAAGGGTGGAATATCCCCCTGTCAACGCCATGACCATTGACCGGGGCCGCCGCTTCCGCAAGGCTGATCGCACCGCGCGCAGGCCCGGGACTGGGCGTGACAAGCGCGCATCGCAACAGAGAGGTCCGCAATGTCCGCTTCAACCGCCCGCACCCCCGCCCTTCTTGCGGCCGGGCTGGCCGCCTGCGCCGT
>JAFIEC010000433.1 GCA_020832725.1 Paracoccaceae bacterium
CGGCTCCACTTTACCGTCGAGAGCCATGTCCCGGTATCACCGTCCCTCGACACATTGCCGATCGCGAGGCGGGCTTCATCGAAGCGGCGGTCCCATGCCTGATCGAGTTCGAATGCCCGCTCCCGGGCGATACGCATGTCATGCGTCTTCAGGGATGTCTGAATGCGTGTGCGACCGATATGACCGGCCACATCGTCAGGGACGCGACGCACGTACTGGTAGATGCCGTTGCGTTTCGTGACCTGAGTGGGGAGTGCCTTGTTATGCAGAATGTTATGCATTTCGCGGCGTTTCAAGCCGCAGACATGGCGAAAAGAGTTTATTCTTAACGGTTTCTTGGAAGGATGGCGCGCCCTACGGGAGGCTGCGCCATTTTTTCAAGATACTGAAAAATAACAACTTTTCGCGATGTCAATAACCTACGGTATGCAGAATGTTATGCACTGTCAACTGCGATATTCGACCTAATTCGCGCCCAAGCATTGATTGTGGGGAGTGCGGTTGCTGACGGCAAGCCCCCAAACCCGGGGCTGTTCAGACACAAGGTCGGACTTACAGCGGACCCAATCCAAATTCAGCCTCGCCGGAGCGTTACGCACTACAGGATGACCGGTCGGAATATCGACTCGGGCTTAATCAGGCTTGGGGCCGCGATGCCGTTTGCTGGGTTCGACATCCGAAGGCTATAACCCTTTTCAAGCCATGGCAGAATCTCGCTTTCGCGCGTTACCCGGATGTAGTCGATCTCGAAGCGCGTTTTTGACACAACATAGCTGCCGTCCTCGTGCTTGTGAGGAAACAGCAGCTCCCCCGAACGTGAGCCTCGGCTGACGAAGGCGTGCAATCCGTGCTTTAACACTTAAAAGTCTCCGTATCACTCTTCTGCAGTCGCCGAATTTACCGCTCCGCCTTACCTTCTCGAATACGCCGGAAAATTTCCAGTGCAAGGTGCTCGTGCGCAGCCGAGCGGAATTCCTTGTCGGTCATCACTCGCGAGAAGATTTCCTCGTTGCCTTCCATGCGGTCGATGAAAAGTTCGTCCAGCATCCGTTCCAGATAGGATGAAAAATTAGAGAGGTTGTTCGCCTTGGCGGCTTCAACGATTTTCTCGTCCTCTTCGGCGCTGGCGCGGATTTGATCGAAAAAGAACTGATCGGCCGCGGTGAAATTGGTGCCGAACCGCTCGTTCAATTTTGACACCAGGGTTGACAACGCAACCGCTTCCTCACTGAAGCCGCCCGTCCCGACGTCGGTTGGGCCCTTGAGCGGGGTGGCTTCGCCATAGCCGAGGTCAATGGACCCTTCGGTCATTTGCTGGAGCCGGAAAAAGCGTAGCGCGACCTCGTCATCAAGTGCGAAGGCCTGGCCATCGCCGGGCGGTGGCAGCTTGGCAATCAGGTTGCGGACGAAGGCGTAGAGTTTTTCAAGCTCGCTGTCCTGATAGGGGATGATCTGCGACAGGAAGGCGTAAAGGTTGCGATAGGCGGTCAGTTGGCCGCGAAATTCGTCCTGCTCCTGCTCTTCGCGGTCGGCAAACCGCTGCACGACTGCATCGAGCACAGCGTTCATCAGCCGATGGTCTGTGGCGGAATGATCGCGCTTGGCCCTGTACCACACCTCAGCGAAGGCATTGACGTCATCGGGCGCAAAGATCGCCCATTCCAAAAGCTTGTGCTGCAATTCCGAGAGACGGTGGGGATCAGCGTTCTCGCTGATAGGTGTCGCCTCATAATAGGGCTTGAACGCCTTGTAGATGTCGTCTTCTTCGTTGGCAAAATCGAGCACGAAGGTACGCGCCTTGCCCGGTGCCATGCGGTTAAGCCGGGAGAGCGTCTGTACGGCCTGCACCCCTGCTAGACGCTTGACCACATACATGGTCTGCAAAAGCGGCTGATCGAACCCTGTCTGGTATTTCTCGGCGACGAGGAGTACGCGGTAGTCGTCGTGCTCGAAGGTTTCCGGCAGTTCGCTTTCGGCCAACCCGTCATTCATGGCAACTTCGGTGTAGGACGAGCCAGGGTCTTCTGGATCCTCGACCTTGCCCGAAAAGGCCACCAGTGAGCGGATGCCGGTATAGCCGTTGTTCTTGATATAACGATCGAATGCCAGCTTGTACTTGACGGCGGCAAGCCGTGAGCCGGTGACGACCATTGCCTTGGCCCGCCCGCCAAGCTCGTGCATGACGTAGAGCCGGAAATGCTCCACAATGACCGACACTACCTGCTCGATATTGACCGGGTGCAGTTCCAGATACCGCGTCAGTGCCTTCGCCGCCTTCTTGCGTGGCACCTCCGGGTCGTTCTCCACCTGCTTGATGAGGCCGAAGAACCGTTTGTAGGTCGTGTAGTTGAGGAGCACATCCATGATGAAGCCTTCTTCGATGGCTTGCCGCATGGTGTACTCGTGGAACGGCGACGTGCCCGATGGCCCCGGCTCGTCAAACAGCACTTTGGTCTTGAACTTCGGTGTGGCGGTGAAGGCGAAGAAGGAAAGGTTTGGCTGACGAGCGCGCTTCAACGCATCGCGCAGCATCGCCGCCTTGGCCTCGTCGGGAAGGTCGTCGTCCTCTTCGTCCGACATCTGCGCGGCGATGGCGGCTTCGATGCCGTCTTTGTTCAACATCCCCTTCAGCGCGGTGGCGGTCTCGCCGCTTTGCGAGGAGTGCGCCTCGTCCACGATCACCGCGAACCGCTTGCCTGCCGTGTCAATCTTCACGCCAGTCCCCTTGCTCTCCAGAGTGGAGAGCGCCTGCGAGATGAACGGAAACTTCTGGATCGTCGTTATGACGATGGGTGTCCCGGCCGACAGTGCCCGGGCAAGCTGCTGAGTGTTTTCCTCGATCTTCTCGACCACGCCGGTCTTGTGCTCGAACTGGTAGATCGTGTTCTGCAGTTGCTGATCGAGCACGCGCCGGTCGGTGACGACGACGACCGAGTGGAACACCTTCTCGTCATTGGCGTCGTGCAGGCTCGCCAACCGATGGGCCAGCCAGGCGATCGAGTTCGACTTTCCGGACCCCGCGGAGTGCTGGATTAAGTAATTCCTGCCAGACCCATGCGCGCCGGCATGCGCGATGAGCTTTCGGACGGCGTCGAGCTGGTGATACCGCGGGAAGATCATCGTTTCCTTGCGGATGGTGCGAACGCCCTTGTCGGTCTTGACCTGTCTTTCCTTTACTTCCAGGTGCATGAAGCGCTGGAGGATATCGATCAGGCTGTCGGCTTGCAGAACTTCGTCCCACAGGAAATGCGTCTTCCAGTTTCCCACCACGGGCGGATTGCCGGCCCCGTGGTCGTGGCCACGGTTGAAGGGCAGGAAGACCGTCTCGCGCCCCTTCAGCCGCGTGGTCATCCACACCTCGTCCGGATCCACCGCAAAATGCACGAGCGCGCGCTTCTTGAAGGCGAACAGCAGGTCGCGTTCGTCACGTTCCTCCGCGTATTGTCGTATCGCGTCGGCCGCCCGTTGGCCGGTCATCGGGTTCTTGAGTTCCGCCGTGGCTACCGGGAGGCCGTTGAGGCTGAGCGTCACGTCGATAATGCAGCGCCGGTTCTTGCCGCCCGCACGCTTCAGGACCGAGGCGAAGGCAACCTGCCGGGTGATGGCCAGCCGGTTCGTAGAATACAGCGCGGCAGCCTCCGGGTTCATGCCCGAGTTCGGGCGGAAGAACGCCATGCGGAACGTCTTGCCATAGCACTTGAACCCGTGGCGCAGGACATGGAGCGTGCCCTTGATCTCCAGTTCCTTGGCCAGGCTGTCGAGCACCGTCGCGCTGGTCTTTTCACCGAGCAGCGCCTCGAGCTGGCCCCAGCGTGTCGGCTGGCTGTCTTTGAGAAATCCGGTCACATCCTCGGGAAAGAGCGCCAGCGCCTCGTCATAGGAACCTTGCTGGCGCGTGGCGTAGCCGCCGCCTCCGGTCAGTCCGGCCTCGATCGCGGTTTCAAAATCTCGCTCGGTATGGCCGGACATGGCTCAAATCTCCTGCACTGAAGTGTTCTGCAGGTCGGCCAAGGGCTGACCGTTCACCTCGTCAAAGTGATAATATCGAATGGACGGATCGGCATTGAGCTGCCGGTTGGGGTCGAGGTATGCGCCGGGATTCTCGTTGTCGGCGAAGACGAACTTGCGTAGCCGGATCTTGCGGTTGTCGCCCGTGTAGTGATCGATCGTGCGTTTCAGGCTGGTGACCCAGCACATACCGGCCCTGAGTTGCGGGACAATCTTTTCGGCTGTCAGGCTTTTCGACTTGAACTCGATGCAGTCGGCGTGGAAGGCGCGGCCGTTGACGTAGAAGATCACGAAATCACAGCGCCTGGACCATGGCTTTGCCGTGTCGTCGAGGAAGTGGAACAGCGCCGGTTTGCTCTTCTTCTTCGCCGTGTCGAAATCATCGTGGTCCAGCTTGAAGGCCATCCCGGGCCCCGGCAGCAGAAGCGCGATCTTGCGCTCCTGCGGCTTCACGTCCTCGGGGCGGAAATACTTCTCCGTCAGCACGACCTTTCCGCCAGTGCCGTCATGCATGACGTAGTCGCTGTTCACATACGCCTTTAGATGCTCAAAATATGTGCCGGCCGCCAGAGTCATTGCAGCCCCGTGATCTTTCCGGTGACTGCGGACGTGACGAGCGCAGCGCGATACTCCTGCAGAAGCTCGACGCTTCGCTCAACTTTGGCTGCACGATCTTTCTCGTATTCGAGGCCCTGATCGATGTATTCCGCAATTGCACTTTGCTCTTCGGGAGGCGGGAGGGATATTACAACTTCCTTCGAGGTTTCAACGTTAAAATGAAGCTGAAGCGCGCCCTCCGATCCCATGGCATACTGCACCTTGGCCGCATCACTATTTAGAAACCAACCAACAAATCGCGATGATGCGCCCGACGGCTTGCGAATGATAACGAGATCAACGCAATTTGTTCCTTCTAGGTCTTCTGTAATCAATGAGGTTGTTCCGGGATCGCCAGTACGCACAGCAACCAGATCGCCCTCATAGAGCTCTGACTTTAAGTGGAGCCTGTGCCCTTCTTCACTGATGTTTCGCGTTTCGCTGAAGTCAAAGGCCATCGGACGGATGTTCAGACCACGAATGGCCAGTACACCGTCATCGGCGTAGTAGGCGGCCGGTGTCACAACGATGCCCACAGTCACCTTGGGGCTAACATACTTCAGGCGCTTCACCTCCCAATGCGCGGGAATGTCGCCGAGCCAGTCGATGCCGGACGGTCGCATCGGGGCGGCGGGGTTGAGGCCCTTGGTGACGGCGCGGGTGATGAGGGCCTGACGCTTTTCTGCCAGCCGGTCCAGAAGCGCGCGCTTCTTCTCGATCAGCCCGTCGATCCGCGCCGTTTTCTCATCCAGAAACCGCGCAATCCGCTGCTGGGTTTCGAGGGGCGGGAGCGGGACCTGAATGTTGACAAGTTCACTCGCGTTAATCGCTGGATAGCTGACACCAACGGACCGCGCCACGACCTCGGACACGAACGGCTCTGACTTTGCCGCCCATCCGATGTATCCGCTGTCCACTTCGTCGCCGGGACGTACAACACAAAAGCCGGTGGAGGCAATCAAGTCGGGCGATGCCTCATCAATCTTTGCTATGGCTCGAAGGTAGGTCCGTACTGTGGAGACGAGGATGTCGCCACTTCGCACCTTTCTCCTTGCTCGCGATGGAGCTTGCCCGAAGGTAACGCGTTCGACTTCCTCTACCCCGCGAACCAACGACACCCCTGAGATTTCGACGTAGTCGATTCCCTGATCTTCGTCGGTGCTCTCCGAAAGCACCTCATCATTATATGTGGCTAGGTATTTCAGTCGCTTGGACGACCAACCGTTTGGAAGAGCAGGCCTGCTCATGCCACCAACCCTTTCAGCAGCCCGGCAATTTCACTCTCCAGCGCGTTGATGTCGGCTTCAATCTCATCCAGCGGGCGTGGCGGCTTGTAGACGTAGAAATGCCGGTTGATGGGGATTTCGTAGCCCACCTTGGTCTTGTCGTAATCAACCCACGCATCGCCCACATGCGGCAGCACCTCACGCGCCATATAGGCGTCGATCACCTCGCGGAATTCTTCGACAAGCCTGTCATTGGGCTTGTCCGGCCCGAACTGCATCGGCAGCGGCAATGCGGTGCCTTCGGGCAGCGGGATGTTCTCGGTGTCCCGCAACTCGCTGTCCGGCTCCTCTCTGCCTTTGCCGTCGCGACAGATCTCAGCGTCCGGGTCGCGCTCGCCCAAGGCGGCGAAGATTGCCTTCTTGATCGGCGCGGGGATCTTCACGCCGGCTCGACTGGCGGTGGCTGTCAGATCGGCGTCGAACACCGCGCGGTCCATGTAGCGACCCCGGCCCTCGAGCGTGGCGAGCACCGCGCGGATCGCCTCCTGCTGCTTCTGGCCTTCCGCAATCTCGCGAGCCGCCGCAGCCTCGTCCTTGCGTTTCTTCGAGGTGGCAAGGTTGGCGAATGGGGTCTGGTCGTCGAGCTTGGCCAGCCGATCCGGCGACGCCTCGAAGTTCATCCGCAAGGGACGCTCTACCGTTACCTTGAGAAATCCGAACTCGTGGTTCTCGAAGATGCGCGAAATGGTACGCGTCTCCGTTTCGCCCGTCTTCTGATCAATGACGACCTCCGCCGTCTCGCCGTCGCGATGAGCGCCATAGATGCGGGTGAGATGATGGATCTGGCCCTCGGTGATCTCGTTGCGCTTGTTGTTGAGGCTCTTCGTCATCCGCTTGAATAAGCGCGTCCCGTCTATCAGCTGCACCTTGCCGCGCCGCTCGGGCGCTTTGCGGTTGGTGACGAGCCAGACGTAGGTGAAGATGCCGGTGTTGTAGAAAAGCTGATCGGGGAGCGCGACGATGGCATCGAGAAGGTCGTTCTCGATGATCCAGCGGCGGATGTTGGATGGCCCGGACCCGGCGTCCCCCGAGAAGAGCGGCGAGCCGTTGAACACTATGGCGATCTTTGACCCTTCGCCCCCGTCCTGGGGCGCCGGGTGCATCTTTGACATCATGTGCTGGAGGAACAGGAACGAACCGTCGTTGATCGCGGGCAGACCGGCGCCGAAGCGGCCGGAGAAGCCGTGTAGCGCATGCTCCGCTTCAACGACGGATTTCTGATCCTTCCACTCCACGCCGAAGGGCGGGTTCGCCAGAAGGTAGTGAAAACGCTCCCCCTCGAAGCCGTCGCGGGTCTTGCCATCGCCCAACGTGTCGCCGAGGACGATGTTGCTGGTCTCCTCGTCCTTGATCAGCATGTCAGAGCAGCAGATCGCCCATGACTCGTCGTTGTACTCCTGCCCGAAGAGCGCAAGGTTGGCGCTTTCATTCTGCGCGAGGATAAATTTTTCGGACTCTGACAGCATCCCGCCTGTGCCGCAGGCGGGGTCGTAGATGGTACGGTAGATCCCGGGCGTGTAGACGTCCTGCTCACCGGTATAGATCAGGTTCGCCATCAAGCGGATGACCTCGCGCGGGGTGAAATGGTCGCCGGCCTCTTCGTTCGCCTGTTCGTTGAAGCGCATAACCAGATGCTCGAACAGGTAGCCCATTTGCAAATTGTCGATGCGGTCCGGGTGCAGGTCGACATCGGCCATCGCCTTGACGATGGTGAAAAGCCGGTTGCTGGCGTCGAGCTTTTCGATCTGGTCGGTGAACTTGAATTTCTCGAAGATTGTCCGCGCTGTGGGTGAGAAGCCGTTGATGTACGAGACAAGGTTGGGTGCTATATTCTCAGGGTCGCCCAGCAGCCGCTCGAAGGTGTACGAGCTGGTATTGTAGAGCGGATGCTTGCGGTCAGGGTCGGCGGCGCGTCCCAGAAGGCGCTCCATCGCGCTTTCCGGCATGTTCTGTGCCGTCAGCTTGTCGTACTCTTTAAGGACAGCATCTTTGGTCGGTCCAAGAACGCAATCCAAGCGGCGCAGAACCACGATCGGTAGCATGACCAGACGGTATTGCGGCGGGCGATATGGCCCACGTAGTCGGTTAGCGATCTCCCAGATATGGGATTTCAATTGGTCATGCGCCTGCATATTCATTGAAGATGATACTCGTGATGGTCTTGATTGCGCCCCCGCCAGAATCAACCGGCCCTTGTTATAGGTAGAATCATTCAATCCGGCTCAGTCAAGTGCGATGCTTTTCGGATCGCATATGGCCGCCGCTAGAGCCCTTGATCTATTGGACGGCACACGGCACACGGCACACGACCCACGGCGCGACAGGCCGCAGTACGATCCGGTCTCGTTTCTCGGAATTCTTTTCTTCAGTGCCTTTATTGCTCCCGGATATCACAATCCGCGCTGGAAAAGCCTTATCCGACTCCTGCAGGCTGCCTCGAAAAAATGGAGCCTGCAGTAGCGCATTAGTAGAATCTCTTTTTCCAGAAAAAATCCATTATTTTCAATAATTTATGGCGATTGAATCAAATTCAAAGCAAACTCAATAAAGCATATAGAAGCGAAATTTGAGTAACAAAACGATCAAATCAGCTACACGCGAGAAAAGGTTTCTTTACCATAATGAGACACTATTAATTTTCACTATTGATTATTCAGTTTTATTGATTATCTTTGTTCATGGACGACGGCGCATTGTGTGTCGTGTGCGAGACTGGTCTCCGCCCTTGGGGCGGTCGACGAGATCGGGTGCAACCGATCCCGACGACCTGACCATTCCGTGTCCTTGCGAAGGAAGGAAAACGAAATGGCTATCGCCATGGATAGCACGCGCATCGACGCGTGCAAGACCGACGATTTCATCGTCCCCCAACTTTTCCCCGAATACCCCGCACCGCGAACTCACGCCGAATTGCGTCATGCTTGCGCTGCAAGTGGGATCTCGATCGATCACGTCTATCGCGTCATCGAAACGCTCGACGAGCATGACGGTCGTCGCGCTCTCGGTGATCTTGTTGACGCGATCGACGATGCTGATCGGCCGCTCGGCGTGATCGAGATGATGATCGACCAAGATCTGATCCGGTTTGCGCCTGGTCATGTCTTCGACGCCGCCTTGCCGGTCGAGCGCATAACCTGATCGCAGGCGATCAGTCTCAGCAATCACCCTTTTCGTACGAACCAATCCGTCCGCATCGGGCGCGGCGCAGGCATGTCTTAACCGGT
>JAFIEC010000081.1 GCA_020832725.1 Paracoccaceae bacterium
CTGGCCACCGGCCTGATGCCCGCCATCGAGCAGGGCACGACGCCTGCCTGCCCGGCCACGGCGGCCACGCTCGCGGCCCTGCGGGCGGGCGGTCTGGACTGAGGGGAGGGCTGGAGCGGGTGATCGGGATCGAACCGACGACATTCAGCTTGGGAAGCTGACGTTCTACCACTGAACTACACCCGCGCCGAAGATCTGGTATCACCCCCCGCCGCGCCTGCGCAAGTGCCCCCGCGCCCCTTCTGCCACCGCGCTGCGACCGGAGGGTCCGGAATGCGTGTTTGGCGAAGAGAGTGACAGGGCGGGTGCGCCACCCTTGCCCGTCACCCTCTGCCTGAAATACGCGCGCAAGCCACGGCGCAGCCGGGCGCGCAGGCGGAGCCGTTCGCCTAGCGCGGCTCCAGCCGGACCGCGCCGTCGAGGCGCAGGGTGGTGCCGTTGAGCATCTGGTTCTCGACCACATGCACCGCCAGTGCCGCATATTCCGCGGCCCGGCCCAGCCGGTGGGGAAAGGGGGGCAGGGTGGCCAGTCGCTCCTGCACATCCTCGGGCAGGCCCGCCATCATCGGTGTCTCGAACAGGCCCGGCGCGATCGTGACCACGCGGATGCCCAGCCGCCCCAGCTCGCGCGCGGCCGGAAGCGTGAGGCCGGACACCCCCGCCTTGGAGGCCGAATAGGCGCATTGGCCCACCTGCCCGTCGGTGGCGGCGATCGAGGCGGTGTTGAGGATCACCCCGCGCTCGCCGCCCTCCACCGGGTCCAGCCTGGCCATGTGTCGCACGGCGAGGCTCATGACCGCGAAGCTGCCGATGAGGTTGATCTCCACCGTGCGGCGGAACGAGGCGATGTCGATCTCGCCTGCCCGGTTGAGGATGCGCGCGCCGGTGGCCACGCCCGCGCAATTGACGACGATGCGCGGCGCACCCAGCTCGGACACGCATTGCGCCATCGCCTCTTCGAGGGCCGCATCGTCACGCACATCGGCTGCCAGCGCCAGATGTCCTGCGGCCCGCGCCTCCTCCAGCCGCGGGCCCGGCAGGTCGAGCACCGCCACACGCGCGCCCGCGGCCGCCAGATGTGCCGCCGTCGCCCCGCCCAGCCCGCTTGCGCCGCCGGTGATGAATGCCACATGTCCCTCGATGCGCATCGCGCCCTCCCCTTTGAACCTGCCCCCTGCTAGCCCCCTTTGGCGGCCTCGTCGAGGGGCGGGAGACGGCGAAAGGGCTTGGCGGGGCCTGCGTTTTGCGGCACGGCTTTCCCGTGCGGCAAGGGAGGGGCGGGGATGGCCAGAGCGACGGCGATGCGCCCGGTGCGGCGGGTTCTGGGCATGATGTCGGGCACCTCGCTGGACGGGGTGGATGCAGCCCTGCTCGAGACGGATGGCGCGGCGGTGCTGCGCGCCGGAGAAAGCGCCTATCGCCCCTATTCCGAGGCCGAACGGGCCGTGCTGGCGGCAGCCCTCGGCCATTGGCCCGGCACCCCCGAGGCAGAGGCCGCCGCCCGCGTGGTGGAGGCCGCCCATGTGGATGTCGCGCGCGGGTTCGAGCGGGTGGAGCTTGTGGGCTTTCATGGCCAGACGCTGGCCCATGATCCGGGCCGGGGGCGCACCCATCAGGCAGGATGCGGGGCGCGGGTGGCAGAGGCGCTGGGCTGCGCCGTGGTGTGGGATTTCCGCTCAAGCGACATGGCGCTGGGCGGGCAGGGGGCGCCGCTGGCCCCGTTCTACCACTTCGCGCTGGCGCGCGCGGCGGGGGAGGCACCGCTGGCCTTTCTCAACCTTGGCGGGGTGGCCAATCTGACGCTGGCCCGCCCGGCGCTTTTGCTGCCCGAGGCGGAGGGCGCTCTGCTGGCCTTCGATTGCGGGCCGGCCAATGCGCCCATGGACGACCTTGCCCGGGCACGGGGCCTTGGCGGGCGTGACGATGACGGGCGGCTGGCCCTGTCGGGTGCGGCGGACAGCGACATCGTCGCGGCGTTTCTCGGCTCGCCTTATCTGACAAGGATGCCTCCGAAGTCGCTGGATAGAAATGAGTTTCATTGGCTTCTGGAGGCTGTTGCAGAGCTTTCCGACAATGACGCGCTGGCCACGCTTGCGGCCTGTGCCGTGGCCGGCGTCCTGCGCGGGATGGCCGAATGGGGAAGAGATGCCGCGACGCTCCTGGCCTGTGGCGGGGGGCGGCACAATGGCGCGCTGATGGCCGGGCTGCGGGCAGGTCTGGCGCAGCGGGTGCTGACGGCCGAAGAGGCGGGGCTCGAGGGCGACATGATCGAGGCGCAGGCCTTCGCCTATCTTGCGGCACGGGTGGCAGCGGGGCTGCCCACATCCTGCCCCGGCACCACCGGCGTTGCCGCAGCGGTGGGGGGCGGGCAGATCAGCCGCCCCTGAGGGGCCCGTGCCCGGGTGACGGAGCGCCGGGCCTGCGGGGATCTCAGGCGCGGGGGATGTCGAAATCCGGCGGTGCCAGTTCGAACCCTTCGAAATGGAACCCGGGCGACACGGTGCAACTCACCAGCGTATAGGCACCCTCGCTCTGTGCGGCCTGCCAATGGCCTGCGGGCACCACGATCTGTGGCGATTGCCCTGCCAGAACATCGCCACCCAGCAGCAGCTGGCGCGCGGGACCTGCGGCATCGGGCGACAGGCGAAGGGTCAGCGGCGCACCGGCATGCCACAGCCAGATCTCGTCGGCATCGACCCGGTGCCAGTGGCTGCGCTCTCCCTCGGCCAGCAGTAACAGGATGGCCGTGCCTGCGGGGCGCGTGCCCCAGGGGGCCTCGGCCATCCAGGTCTGGCGATACCATCCCCCCTCTGGATGGCGCTTAAGCTCCAGCTTCTCAATGATCTGGCGCGCAATGCTCATTCAACGCCTCAGGATGTCGCGGCCCGGATAAAGGGCGGTCTCGCCCAGCTCTTCCTCGATGCGGATCAGCTGGTTGTACTTTGCCAGACGATCGGAGCGGGCAAGGCTGCCGGTCTTGATCTGTCCGCAATTCGTGGCCACCGCGAGATCGGCGATGGTGGCGTCTTCGGTCTCGCCCGAGCGGTGCGACATGACGCAGGTAAATCGCGCGCGGTGGGCCATGTCCACCGCAGCCAGGGTCTCGGTCAGGGTGCCGATCTGGTTGACCTTGACCAGAAGCGAATTGCCCGCGCCCCGGTCGATGCCGTCGCGCAGGCGGGTGGGGTTGGTCACGAACAGATCGTCCCCCACCAGTTGCACCCTGTCGCCAAGGGCCTGGGTCAGCAGGGTCCAGCCCTCCCAGTCGTCTTCGGCGCCGCCGTCCTCGATGGAGAAGATCGGATAATCGGCCACCAGCGCCGACAGCCATTCGACATTCTGCGCCGCCGTCAGGTCCAGGTTCTCTCCGCCCAGCCGGTAGGCCCCGTCAAGGTAGTATTCGGTCGCCGCGCAATCGAGGGCAAGCGCGATGTCCTCGCCCGGTTTGTAGCCTGCCTTCTCGATAGCCTTGACTATGAAATCAAGTGCTTCTCGCGTGGAGCTGATGTTGGGCGCAAAGCCGCCCTCGTCGCCCACCCCGGTGGCGAGGCCGGCCTCCGACAATTGGCGCTTGAGAACATGGAACACCTCGGCCCCCATGCGCACCGCCTCGCGCAGCGAGGGGGCGGAGACGGGTGCGATCATGAATTCCTGCACGTCGATCGGATTGTCGGCATGTTCGCCGCCGTTGATGATGTTCATCATCGGCACCGGCAGGACACGCGCCGAGGTGCCGCCGACATAGCGATAGAGCGGCAGCGACAGCGCCTCGGAGGCGGCGCGCGCGACCGCTAGCGAGACACCGAGGATCGCATTGGCGCCAAGGCGTGCCTTGTTGGGCGTGCCGTCAATCTCGCACAGCAGCCCGTCGATGGCGACCTGCTCGGTCGCATCCACGCCCAGCAGGGCCTCGGCAATTTCGCCGTTCACGGCCGATACGGCCTCCTGCACACCCTTGCCGCCATAGCGCCCGGGGTCGTTGTCGCGCCGCTCCGCTGCCTCGTGGGCGCCGGTGGAGGCACCCGAGGGCACCGCGGCGCGGCCCGTGCTGCCGTCTTCCAGGGTGACGGCCACCTCCACGGTGGGGTTGCCGCGGCTGTCGAGGATCTCGCGGGCGTGGATGTCGCTGATCGTGGTCATGGGCGCTCCTGGCATTCGGGGCTGGCGGGTCGCTGTGGGGCGCGGGCAGGGCCCGCTTCTGGCGCTTTCTTATCCAACGCGTGGTCCCGGGGGAAGGGGCGGGCGGCGGGCCAGCCGCCGCTCCCGGAAGAAGGTATAGAGCCCCGATCCGATGATCATCGCCGAGCCTGCCAGCATCGGGCCGTCGGGCACCTCGGAAAACACGATCGCACCCAGGATCAGCGCAAAGACCAGCCGCGTGTAGCGAAACGGTGCGATCACCGACACATCGCCCGCCCTTGTCGCCCCGGTAAGGCAGGCATAGGCGGCGACACCGAACAGCAGCACAAAGCCGAAGTCGCGCCATTCGGCGGGCCCGGGGATGCGCGCCTCGGGCCCCGGGGCCAGCAGCAGAAGCGGCACGCCCGCCACCGCCACCGCCATCAGCGCCCAGGCCGAAAGCTGCGCCGAGGAGGTCGTGGGGTCTACCTGCCGCGTCGCCAGGTCGCGCAGCCCCAGCCCCACCACGGCAAGGATGGCAAACAGCGCCCCCGGCTCGAAGCCCGCGCCGAACGGGCGCACGATCAGCAGCATGCCGGCAAAGCCTACCGTGATCGCGCTCCACCGCCGCCAGCCCACCTTTTCGCCGAACATCAGCGCCGCCCCCATGGTCACCGCGAGGGGCAACGCCTGCAGGATGGCCGACACGACCGAGATCGGCGCCAGCGCCAGCGCCGTGACAAAGCCCACCGTGCCCAGCATCTCGCCTGCGTTGCGCAGCAGCACGGGCCTCGCCAGCGCCTGCCGACCGAGCAGGCGTGCACCCCGCGCCCACGCCACCAGCCCGAAGACCAGCGTACCGCCCAGCCCCAGCATGATCAGCACCTGCCCCGTGGGCAGCGTGCCGGTCAGCCGCTTCAGGAAGACATCCTCCAGCGCGAAGCCCGCCATCGCGGCCACCATCAGCAGGCTGCCCCTGAGATTGTCCATGCTCCGCTCCGGGAAAGGCGCCGGACAGCGGTCCGGCCTGTGGAAAGTCGCCGGGCCGGGGCCCGGCATGAACCTTGGTCGCGCGGGCCGGGCCCGGCGCAAGGGGTCAGCGGCGCTTGCGGATTCCGAAAAGCTCCAGCCTGTGGCCCTTGAGGCGATAGCCCAGCCGCGCGGCGATCCGCTCCTGCAGGGCTTCGATGTCGGGGTCGGTGAACTCGATCACCTCGCCGGTCTCGATATCGATCAGATGGTCGTGGGGGGCCCGCTCGGCATCCTCGTAGCGGGCACGCCCGTCTCCGAACTCCAGCCGGTCCAGCAGGCCGTTATCCTCGAACAGCTTGACCGTGCGATAGACCGTGGCCAGCGAGATGCGCGGATCGCGCGCGCTGGCGCGGGCATGGAGCGCCTCGACATCCGGATGGTCGGTCGCCTCTTCCAGCACCTGGGCGACCACGCGGCGCTGCCCCGTCATCCGCAGCCCCAGCGCCTCGCACCGCGCGATCAGCGAGTCCGCATCCATGCCCGTCTCCCTTTGATCCCGGTTTAGCCGCTGCTCCCCGCGCGCGCAAAGCGAAAGCTGCCGCCTTGACACCCCCGCCCCCCGCGGTCATCCCTGCACCGCCCGGGGGATATGATGCGCAAGGACAGGATCGATGCGGCCGGCGCGGCCACGCTCGTGGTCTTCGCGGTGGCTATGGGGCTGAACCAGGTCCTCATCAAGCTTACCAATGACGGGCTCTCGCCCGTGTTTCAGGCGGGCGTCCGCTCGGTGATCGCGGTGCCGGTGGTGCTGGGGGCGGCATGGCTCTTGCGCAGCCGCCTCAGCCTGACCGACGGCACCCTGCGCCCTGGCCTGCTGGTGGGGGCGCTTTTTGCCGTGGAGTTCGTGCTGCTGTTCATCGCGCTCGATCTCACCTCGGTCGCGCGGGCCTCGATCCTGTTCTACACCATGCCGATCTGGGTGGCGCTGGGCGCGCATTTCCTGCTGCCCGGAGAGGGGATGAGCTGGCGCAAGGCGGCGGGGCTGGCGCTGGCGCTGGTGGGCGTGGCGGCGGCGCTGGCCGATCGCGGCGGCACCGGGGCGCTGTCTGGCGATCTGCTGGCGCTGGCGGGGGCGGTGATGTGGGCGGCAATCGCGCTGGTCATCCGTACCAGCGCCCTGGCGCGCACGTCTCCCGAACAGCAGTTGCTGTATCAGCTGGGCGTCTCCGCGATCATTCTGCTGGCGGTGGCGCCGCTGTTCGGCCCTGCGGTGCGGGATTTCGAGCCCGTCCACGGGCTGTATCTGCTGGTGCAGGGCGCGCTGGTGGTGGGGGTGATGTTCCTGGTGTGGTTCCACGTGCTGGCAATCTACCCGGCCTCGGACATGGCCGCCTTCGGCTTTCTGGCCCCGGTCTTCGGGGTGATCCTGGGCTGGGCCGTCCTGGGAGAGGAAATCGGGTTCGGTGTGCTGGCGGCGCTGGTGCTGGTGTCGGCCGGGATCTGGCTGATCAACCGCCGCCCGCGCGTGGTGCCGCTGCCGCCGTCTTGACGATGTGCAACATCACCGGGGCTCGGTCTGCGTCTGTGGCCGGTCTTCGCTTGACGCATCGCCACCTTTCGCCCGGATCAGCCAGCGCAGCGCCTCGCGCCCCGGCGTGACGGCCTCGGCCGGTTCCTGCGCCACGATCTCGTGACCTGACTGGGTACAGAAATGCGGCACGTCCACCACGGCCGCAGGGTCGTCGGACAGCAGGCACAGCAGGTCGCCCGCCCTCATCCCGCGCAGCGCCCGGGCCGCCCGCAGCACCGGCAGCGGGCACAGCATCCCGCGCGCATCCAGGGTCCGTTCGGGGCAGAGTGGCAAAGGGGGCACCGCGTCTTGCATGGCGCGCATCTAGCAGGCGGACCATGCCCCGTCCACGCCCACTGCCTGCCTGCGCCGCTGCCATGCGCAGCCCTTCCGGGCCGCGCCCGAAACCCGCCTGCGACATTGCGCGCACAGCTCTCACGCCGCCGTGTGTCGCAACTGCGTGACGCCGTGCGCGCGGCGCGCTAGGGATTGACCAAGGAGTCGCCCATGTTCGGTATCGAGCTTGTCGATGCAGGTCTTGCCACGGCCATGCTGATTGCCGCCATCGCCGGCGCCCTCAGCTTTGCCTCGCCCTGCGTTCTGCCCATCGTGCCCCCCTATCTGGCTTATATGGGCGGGGTGGGTATGGCCGAGATGCAGGCCGGAGAGACGCGCGCCCGGCGCAATGCCACGATTTCGGCGCTGTTCTTCGTGCTGGGCCTGTCCACCGTGTTTCTGGTTCTCGGCTTCACCGCCTCGGCGGCGGGGGCGCTGTTCCTGCGCCATCAGCAGGCGCTGTCGATCGTCGCGGGCGTGATGGTGCTGGTGTTTGCGGCCCATTTCCTCGGGCTCTTCCGCATCTCCTTTCTGGATCGTGAGGCACGGCTGGATGCCGGGGACAGGGGCGGCTCGAGCTTTGGGGCCTATGTGCTGGGGCTGGCCTTTGCCTTTGGCTGGACACCCTGCATCGGCCCGCAACTCAGCGCGATCCTGTTTCTCGCCGCCAACGAGGCCTCCGTCGCCAGGGGAACCATGCTGCTGGCGGTCTATGCGCTGGGCCTTGGCATCCCGTTCCTTCTGGCCGCCATGTTCATCACCCGCGCCATGGGGGTGATGGCCCGGCTCAAGCGCCACATGCGCGCGATCGAGCTGACAAGCGGCGTTCTGCTGGCCGTGGTCGGGCTGATGCTGATCACCGGGCGCTATTCGGACTTCTCCTTCTGGCTGCTGGAGAACGTGCCTTTCCTTGCCCGGCTCGGCTGACGTTTCCAATGGCGGCAAAGGGCGCTAGCCTGCGGCCATGAGCAATGCAGCAACAGGCACCGAGGTGACGGTACGCAGGCGGCGGGTGTTCTACATCCCGGGCTATGACCCCTTTCCGCCCCGCCGCTATCGCGAGCTCTACCGCCGCGAGGGGGCACGTCAGGCCGAGATCGCGGGATACGAGATCGCACTGTCGGCCGACAGCACGCCCGGGCCCTATGGCTGGCGCGTGCGCGCCCGGATCGAGGGGGTGGAGACCGAGACCCGCTTCTCGGTCCTGGTCTGGACGGATATCGTGCGCAGCTCGATGGATCGCGGCGTGCTGGCAACCTATGTCACGCTTGTCCGCACCTTCTGGATCTATCTGTCGACCGGTGCGATGGGGCGACTGTTCCGGCTGCGCCCGGGGCCGGTGATCACCGCGATGTATCCGCCGGTTATGCTGCTGGCGCAGCTGGCCATGGCGCTGGGGCTGGGCTGGCTGGCGGCGGCGCTGCTGGGCCGGGTGCTGCCCGCGGCGGCGGGCTGGGCGGTGGGGGCGGTGCTTGTGGTGGTGCTGTTGCAGCTTTTCCGCCGGATCGACGGCAAGCTCTATGTCTATTACCTGCTGCATGACTACGCCTTTACCGCCCGGCACCGCGGCCTGAACCCGCCCGAGCTCGAGGCGCGCATGGCCGAATTCACGGCGATGGTGGCCGAGGCCCTGCGCGAGGATTGGGACGAAGTTCTGGTGGTGGGCCATTCCTCGGGGGCGCATCTGGGCGTGTCGGTCCTGGCGGACCTGATGCGCAGCGACCCGCCCCCCCCGGGGGGGGCGGTGCTGGGGTTGCTAACCCGTGGTCCGGCCGTCCCGATGCAGAGCTTTCTTTCCCTTGCCAACAGATTGCGCGCCGATCTTCATGCACTGTCCGAAGAAGATCGGCTGACATGGATCGATGTCTCGGCCCCCGGTGACGGCTGCTGCTATGCGCTGTGCGACCCGGTCTGCGTGAGTGGACAGGCCGGCCCGGGCAAGCGCTGGCCGCTGGTGATCTCGGCCGCGTTCAGCCAGACGCTGTCGCCCGAGACGTGGCGGCGTCTCAAGCGGCGGTTCTTCCGGCTGCACTTCCAGTATCTGTGCGCCTTCGACCGGCCCGAGGCCTATGATTACTTCGCCATTACCGCAGGCCCGCGCACCCTTGGCGCGCGCTTTGCCGGGCGCAAGCCCTCGGCCAGCCGCAACGAGACGGTGCTCTCGCCGCATCTGTCGCGCGAGCCCCTGTGATGCGCGCGCCAAAGCCCGCCTCGCGGCCCGGGCGCGTTTCCTGGTGGCGCTATCTGAGGCTGTTCCGGCAGGATATCTTCTCCTCTCAGCCCGAGCGGTTGTATGGTGCCTGGATGGCGGAGTTTCGCACGCCCTTCTTCACCAGCTATCTTGCGAACGACCCCACCCTCGTGCGGCTGGTCCTGCAGGAGCGGCCCGCCGATTTCCCCAAGGCCGCCCTGATCGCCGAGGCGTTGCACGATCTGCTGGGCCAGTCGGTCTTTGTCACCAACGGCCCCGTCTGGGAGCGCCAGCGCCGCATCATCGACCCGGCGTTCGAGGGCGGGCGGCTGCGCGAGACCTTTGCCGCGATGGACGAGGCCGCCCGCGCCGCCGTCGCCCGTTTCGGGGCCGCGGCGGGGCCGGAGCCCGTGGAGGTGGAGGCGCTTTGTTCCCACGCCGCGGCCGACGTGATCTTTCGCACGCTCTTCTCGATCCCCATCGACAATCAGGTGGCCGCGCAGGTGTTCACGTTGTTTCGGGATTATCAGCGCACGCAACCGCTGGTGAATCTGGCCTCCTTCCTGCGCCTTCCGGCCTGGGCGCCCCGCCTCCGGCCACGGCGGGCGCGGGCCACGGGGCAGGCGATTCGGGCGCTGATCGCCGATCTGGTGGCGCTGCGCTCCGAGGAGATCGCGCGCGGCGGGGCACCCGATGATCTGGCGACCAAGATCATGACCCGCCCTGACCCCGAGACGGGCGCGCCCTTTGACGGGGCCGAGATGATCGATCAGGTGGCGATCTTCTTTCTGGCGGGGCACGAGACATCGGCTTCGGCGCTGGCCTGGGCGCTGTGGCTGCTGGCGGCCGATCCGGGCGCACAGGAGCGCGTGGCACAGGAGGCGCGCGCCGCGCTGCGCCCGGATTTCGGATTTTCCGATCTGTCCCGCCTGCGCTTTACCCGCGATGTGTTCCGCGAGGCGCTGCGGCTCTATCCTCCCGTCCCGATGATGGTGCGCGAGACCACCCGGCCCGAGACCTTCCGTGGCCGAGAGGTGACCCCGGGAGCCAAGGTGGTGCTGTCGCCCTGGCACCTGCATCGCCATACCCGGCTGTGGGAGCGGCCCGACGATTTCGACCCCGACCGCTGGGCCGGGCAGGCCGCGCGCGACAGTGCACGCGATGCCTTCATCCCCTTTTCGGCGGGGCCGCGTGTCTGCCCGGGCGCGGGCTTTGCCATGGCCGAGGGGGTGCTGCTGCTGGCGCGCCTGCTGGCGGAGTTCCGTCTGGAGATCGTGGCGGAGCGCATTCCGGTGCCGGTCGCACATCTGACGGTTCGCGCGCGTGAGGGGATCTGGTTGCGGCTTGCTCAGCGACCGCGATAATGGCGCAGCACATGGAGGCGGATCGCCCCCGCCAAACCGCATGAAAGCTCGCGCTCCGCATCAATCTGCGTGGCTAGCGCACTGACGCTGATGTTTTTTTCGGCGGCAATCTCGCGGAAGGCCTCCCAGAAAGGATCCTCCAGAGAGACGCTGGTCCGGTGGCCGCGCAGGGTGAGGGAGCGTTTGCGCGGCCGACAGTTCATGACGTCCGGTCCGGACTGGGTGGTGCATCGATTTCGGCTGCGGGGCCGGCGCTACCGGTGTCGCGCCGCGCCCCGTCAAGCGCCGCCCGCGCCCGCTCGGCGGTGGCTTCACGCAGGGCGCGACGGGCCTTGCTTTCACCATGAATCGCTGCATTCTCAGTTGCCTGTTCGCGTTTCTTCGCGCGATCTCGCAGCTTGCGAGCCTGGCGCAGATTGATCGCGCCGCCCATCATCTCAGTCCTTCGGGCCGATCATATGCTCGGGGCGGACCACCTTGTCGAAGGTTTCTGCATCGACAAAGCCCAGCGCCACCGCCTCTTCGCGCAGGGTGGTGCCGTTGGCATGGGCGGTCTTGGCCACCTTGGTCGCGTTGTCATAGCCGATCACCGGAGCCAGCGCGGTCACCAGCATCAGAGATTCGCGCATCAGCTTTTCGATTCGCGGGGTGTTGGCCTCGATGCCGGCAACCATGTTGTCGGTGAAGCTGCGCGCCGCATCCCCCAGAAGCTGCATGGATTGCAGCACGTTGTAGGCGATCATCGGCTTGTAGACGTTCAGCTCGAAATGCCCCTGAGAGCCCGCGAAGCCGACCGCCGCGTCGTTGCCCATGACATGGGCGCAGACCTGGGTGAGCGCCTCGGCCTGGGTCGGGTTGACCTTGCCGGGCATGATCGAGGAGCCGGGCTCGTTCTCGGGCAGGATCAACTCGCCCAGACCCGAGCGCGGGCCCGAGCCCAGCAGCCGGATGTCGTTGGCGATCTTGTAGAGCGAGGCCGCCACCCCGCGCAGCGCGCCCGACATCTCGACCATGGCGTCATGGGCGGCCAGCGCTTCGAACTTGTTGGGTGCGGTGACGAAGGGCAGGCCGGTGATGCGGGCAATCTCCTCGGCCACGGCCACATCCCAGCCGGTGCGGGTGTTCAGCCCGGTGCCCACCGCAGTGCCGCCCTGGGCCAGCTCCATCAGCGCGGGCAGGGCGGCGCGGACGCGCCGGATGCTCATCGCCACCTGATGGACATAGCCCGAGAATTCCTGCCCCAGCGTCAGGGGCGTCGCATCCTGGGTATGGGTGCGGCCGATCTTGATGATGTCGGCAAAGGCGTCCGACTTGGCGGCAAGGGCCGCGTGCAGATGCTCCAGCGCGGGGATCAGGTGCTCCACCGTCATGCGGGCGGCGGCGACATGCATGGCCGTGGGGAACGTGTCGTTGGAGCTTTGGCCCATGTTCACATGGTCGTTGGGATGGACCGGGTCCTTGGAGCCGATCACCCCGCCCAGCATCTCGATCGCGCGGTTGGAGATCACCTCGTTGGCGTTCATGTTCGACTGGGTTCCCGAGCCCGTCTGCCAGACCACCAGCGGGAAATGATCGTCCCATTTGCCGGCCAACACTTCGGCTGCGGCATCGGCGATGGCCCGGCCCAGCCGGGCATCGATGTTGCCCTGTACGACATTGACCTCGGCGCAGGCCTGCTTGATCGCCCCCAGCGCGTGGACTATGGCGACCGGCTGGCGTTCCCATCCGATGGGGAAATTGCGGATGGAGCGCTGGGTCTGTGCGCCCCAATAGCGGTCTGCCGGCACCTCGAGAGGGCCGAAGCTGTCGGTTTCCACGCGGGTGGCGGTCATGGCAAGGCTCCGTCGCTGCTGCGGCGCCTGTCTAGTGGCGCCCCGCACGAAAGGCAATCGGCATGCCGCCGTATGCAGCGTGCTCAGCGCTCGGCGAAGCGGTGAAAGCGGAAGACATGGGCGGGCGGGAAATTCGCCATCGTCATGCCCAGCCGCACTACGTCGAGGCCCAGCGCGCGACGCATGGCGACGGGTACCGGGGGCACCGGCACATAGGTGATCTGGTTGAGAAACCCGCCCTTGCGCAGCACCTTGAAGGCCGCGCCCAGAATGGCGCGCTGGGTCGCGGGGCGGGCGAGCACCGGCACGCCGCAGACCACAGCGCCCACGGAGCCGAGCCCGAGCCCATCAAGCGCCTCGGCCGGGCGGTTGAGCACCCGCACCCCCGGAAAGCGTGCGGTCAGTTCCTCGCAGAAGCGGGGGCTGGTCTCCAGCAGGGTCAGCCGCTCGGGGGCCACACTGCGGGCAAGGATCGCGCGGGTAAAGCTGCCGGTGCCGGGACCAAGCTCCACCACCGGGCCGGTGACTGTCTCCAGCCCGACCGCCATCAGATCCGCCGCCGCAGCCGAAGAGGGGGCCAGTGCGGCCACGCCCTCCGGGTCGCGCACCAGTTCCCCGAAGAACACCGCCATGTCGCGCATCACACACCTCCAGAACAGGGTCACCCCTTTCTGGCGGCGCTGCGTGAAGCCGTTGCGACGGAATGATGATGAGCTGGTGACGCTGCCCGTCAGCGGGGCCTATTTGCGAAAGGCGTCGAGGCTGACGACATCGGCCTCCCGGCGCTCGTTGTCCGCCTCCTCGGCATCCTCGATCATGCCGGCCTCTTCGTCGTCCTCGTCCGTGCTCTCCTGACGCTCGAAGCGCAGGCCGAACTCCACCGAAGGGTCGACGAAGGTGGTGACGGCATCGAGCGGGATGACCAGCGGTTCGGGATTGTCCCCGAAATTGAGCGTGACGCGCAGCACTTCGTCGCGGACCGACAGGTCTGCGAACCAATGCTGCAGCACGACCGTCATCTCTTCGGGAAAGCGCTCCCTCAGCCAGTCGGCGATGGCGACATCGGGGTGGCGGGTGTCGAAGGTGATGAAGAAATGATGCTCTCCGGGCAGCCCCTCGCGGCACACCTGCTGCAGGACTTCGGCCATCAGCCCGCGCATGGCGCGGTGCATCAGGTTTCCGTAATCAATGCCGCGTTGTGTCATCGGCTACCCCCTTCGCCCGTTGATAGGCAGGATTCGGTCAAAGATAAACGCCAAACTTCGCGCGGCGGCAACGGGGCCGCACGCATGGGGCAGGAAGGGTATGGGGGACAAGCATATGGGGATTGGGTGCAGGGTTCTGTTGCGAGGCGCCTGCGAGCCGCGCCCTGACCTGCTACGGTCAGGGGCTTGAGTTTTCGGTTTCGTTACCGCTTACGCAGCAACTGCCACCGGAGCACGGTTGTCGTTGGCAACTGTACTTTTCGCACCGATAACGGTGGTAGCTCACCGGGTAAAAGCAACACCTTTACACGTTCGTCGATCCTGTTTCGGCCCCATGTGCCCCCAACGAAGGGTGTCTGGTGGAGCCGACGGGTACCTCCCCCGGGTCCGATCCGCTTATTCCGTGCGCGTTTATCACCATAGTCCGGTTGCCCGGACACCCTTTACCTAGGCGCTGTCTGTCGTTGCCGCAAGGGGTGGCGGGCGGCGGCCCTACCAATGTCCGGTATTGCCCATGCTGGCCCATGGCTCTGCCCGGGGCAGGGCGTCGCCCTTCTGCAGCAGCTCCACCGAGACGTTGTCGGGGCTGCGCACAAAGGCCATGCGCCCGTCACGGGGCGGGCGGTTGATGGTCACGCCATTGGCCTGCAGATGGGCGCAGGCGGCATAGATGTCGTCCACCTCATAGGCGAGATGACCGAAATGGCGGCTGTCCGAGGGCAGGCCGGAATCGCCGTCCCAGTTGTATGTCAGTTCCACCGGGGTCTCGGGCTGGCCCGGAGGCGCCATGAAGACAAGGGTGAAGCGCCCCTGCTCGCTGTCGATGCGGCGGGTCTCCTCGAGGCCCAGCAGCTTGTAGAAGGCGATCGAGGCGTCGAGGTCCAGCACGCGGACCATGGTGTGCAGATAGCGGATGCTCATGCGTTCCTCCGGTTCGGATCGTTGTCAGGTGCGGGGTCGGGTGCGGGTGCCCGCGATGGGTCGACCCTACGTCTTTGGCGCGTCGGGCGAA
>JAFIEC010000417.1 GCA_020832725.1 Paracoccaceae bacterium
CTGTGAAGCTAGAATAGAGAATATTATTGTGGAAGAGCCAGATCCTTTAGCAATCAATTTGGTAAATGTTCAAACCCCTTCTTGTATTTTCGATGATGGATCTATAGAAGTCAGCTTTACAGGTGCTCTGCCAGGAATGGGAACAAGTCAATGGTTCAATGTTCAGACTGGGGACCTGATAGCAGAAAATACCACAATAGTCAATGGTCTTACTCCAGGATTCTATAGAATTGAGTACAGCACTGGGGTCAATTGTACCGTCACCAGAATTGTAAATTTGCCTGGCCCCAATCGCCCATTGAGACTGATTACAAGTACTGTGGACCCAGATTGTCCTGGCCAAACCGGCATAGTGAATTTAACGGCTACAGGTGGTGTACCAGGTTATACATTCCAAATATTTTTGGGCGGTATCTGGCAGCCAGTCAATGGTTCAGTAATGTCTGGACTAGGTGTGGGTGATTATGATGTAAGGGTTACGGATAATGCCGGATGTGAGGACTATGGAAGTATCACAATTGACGAGGCAGATCAGCCATTCTTCACTATAGAAGTGGTGCAGGATGTGTCCTGTTTCAACGGAAATGATGGGATCATCAGTTACGAACTTTCAGGAAACACCTCTACCATAACTTCCCAACAATGGTTCAGGAGAACCCTTCCTTCAGGAGTCTCCCCTATTGCGATGGCTGACTTGGATAACCTTATTGCTGGTACTTATTTCTTGGAAATAACCTATGATAATGGTTGTCTTATTCGCTCTGATGATTATGAGATTACACAGCCTGCTGAGATCATCACAACTACTAATGTCGTCCAGCCTATTTGTGCGGATGATCTGGCAACTTTCAGCCTAACAGTAAATGGAGGTGTAGCGGGGAAAACTATTCAAATAAATTCCACTAACGGAACCAATAGAATATTAGAAGACGAAAATACAGGCGTATTTATTTTTGAGGATCTTCTTCCTGGAAACTACACATGGTCTATAGATGACCCAGGTTGTGGTATCAGGACAGGAACATTTACCATCAATGCCATATTGAAGCCAACCTTTAATGTAGATTGGCAGGATATAAGTTGCTTTGGTGCCAATGACGGTATAATCAATATTTTGAATCCTGAGGTACAATCAGGAAGAACATTTACCTTATTGGTCAATAATATTTCACAGGGCTCTGTTTTATCATTGAGTAATTTGGCCCCTGGAAATTATCAGGTGAGAATTGTTGATAATTTCGGATGTCAATCCGACCCCGTACTGGTTCAGATTGCAGGGCCTGACAGGCCATTGGAGATCAATAACTTTATGAAAGAAGACGGGGAATGTTTTGGTACCCCAACAGGAAGGATTTCTTTTGAAGTAAACGGTGGCAGATTATTGTACAGGGCGGTTTTGACCAATACAAGTGGCTTCTCTCAGGAAATTACAGACCTGGACAGAAATACTGCTTATGAGTTTGAGAACCTTTTATCAGGTAATTACACCTTGACTATTTTTGATAGAGACGATGTTTGCCAGATTACCCGGGATTTTGAAATCACACAACCTGACCTTGTCAACGTCACGCATACCAGTCCGGAGATTAGCTGCGAACCTAATCTTACGTTTATCAGCTTGACCATTTCAGGAGGGGAAACTCCCTATATCATCACTTGGGAAAGATTTGATTTCGCTACTTCCACTTGGGAATTACTTCCATTTGATGGCCTTGTTTTGGATAATATCGGGCCAGGTCTGTATAAATATACCGTAGAAGATGCAAATAGCTGTGGAGCCATATCTGAGGATGTATTGGTGGAAGCACCTCCCCTATTTAATTTGGATTATACCAAAGGAGAAATTCTTTGTTTTGGAGGGAATACCATTATTGAATTTTCAGCCTCTTTGGGTAACGCAGATAACTTTACATTCTACGTCAATGGCAGCCAAATATTTGGAAACCAGTTTACGGCAGTTGCAGGAATATATACAGCTTATGCTATTAATAATGCCACAGGTTGTCGATCTGAAGATATTTTGATCCAAGTTGACCAGCCTGCTGCTCCTTTGACATTACAACAGTTTACAGCTGAAAATTTGACCTGTTATGAAGCCAGTAATGGAAGAATTTCCTTTACCTTAATAGGGGGAACTGCTCCATACATAATCAATTTCCAAGGAAATACTTACACTGGAAATGAAGGGGAAGAGATTGTTTTTGACAACTTGGTGGCCAATGTCAACTACAGTTTTACCGCCACTGATTCCAATGGTTGTCCCGTCCTTATCCCTTCCAGGACCTTGAGTCAGCCACAACCTATTCAGGTAAATGTAACCAATACTGAAATCAGGTGCCCCGGAAATCTTGCAAGAATCAATTTACAGGTTAATGGAGGAACCACTCCTTATGAAATCAATTGGGCCTATTCAACTGATGGGGTTAATTTCACACCTAACCCAGGACTCAACAATGCCACCCAATTGACCAATTTGTCGGGAGGTTATTACAGGTATACAATTACTGACCAGGGCTGTGACCCAATTGAAGATGTTGTATTTATCCATGAACCATTACCAATTCAAGTTACTCCAGAAGTAATCGATGTCACATGTCATGGTGAAAGTACAGGAGCTATTAATCTCGATATTAGAGGAGGAACAGGATCTTACAGTGTACAATGGAGCAATGGAAGAATAGGTCCATCTATCTCTGGCCTTGCCGCAGGTCAATATACCGTATTTATTGTAGATGAAAATTCCTGCGTT
>JAFIEC010000099.1 GCA_020832725.1 Paracoccaceae bacterium
AGAGCCTTGAATTCGGCGTGTGGCTGAGGCGTACATGGCGGGCGCACCCGGCTGATTTCGAGATGACCTTGGCCTACTACGCAGGCTTCGGGACTCCCTTGATCACGGCGCACTGGTGGGCATCCGAGCATGCGCCCTTCACCCGGGGCCATGTTGCTCCTGATCCGGTCTATTCGGAACTTCTGGAACAGGCGATGTTCAGCAGTGGCGAAACCCAGACCACCGCTTTCCGAGCCCTCGCAGCACGAATGAACGAGACGGCCAACAAGATCCCGCTGTGCCTGCGCAGCGAAACGGTCGCCTGGCGCGACGATTTGGTCGACATGACCCCGTCGCAGCTTCAGAGCCAGGAAAACGTGATGGCAGGGATCGAAACCTTTGAGTTGCGGGGCTGAGCCGTAGCGATGGGCGCCTTCCTGTCACGCGCGGTGATCGGAGTGATGATGGCGGCGGCAACGATCCTTGCCGTCGCCACCCTGGTCTTCTTCGGCATGCAGATGATCGAAGGCACCTATGAAGAGCTGTTCTTTCCTCTCGTCACGCCCGAGCAGCGCGCCGAGATCGCCGCGGCCCGCGGACTGGATGGTTCGCAGTGGGACCGCTACGTGGCTTGGCTCTCGCATGCGGTGCGGGGTGATTTCGGCACCTCGCTGATCACTGGGCGCCCGGTCCTTGACGAACTGGCGTCACGCCTGCCGCTGACGCTGCAGCTGGGGCTGATCGCAATCGGTTTGATCCTGCTGATCGCGCTGCCCTTGGGGCTGCTGGCCGGCGTGTTCTTCCGCTCACGCCTGTCCCAGACCGGACGGCTGGGCGGGATGGCACTGATGTCGCTGCCAGATTTCGTTCTCGGCTCGTTTCTGCTGTGGCTCTTTTCGCGCCAGGACTGGTGGCTGCGGGTCGGGGGCTGGCGCCCCCTGTCAGAGGGGCTGCTGCCCAATCTGCAGTACGCCCTGCTTCCCAGTTTCGTCCTGGCGGCGACCGGGATCGGGATCGTGCTTGCCACCACCCGCAGCGCGGTCATGCAGACACTGGCGCAGGATCACGTCCTGGCGGCGACCTCGCGCGGGGTGCCTTCGGGGCGCCTTGTGCGCCGCCATGTCGTCCGCAATTCCATGGTGCCGGTCATGACCATGGGCGGGATCATTGCCGGCTATCTGCTGGGCGGCGCTGTGATAGTCGAGACGGTGTTCACACTCGATGGCGTCGGGCGTTTCATCGTCTCGTCGATCGCAGCGCGGGATTACCCGGTGGTGCAGGCAGGCGTGATCTTCGTTGCCTCCGTCTTCGTCACCATCAACCTGATCATCGACCTGCTTTATTCGCTGGTCGATCCGAGGATCGGGTCGCGCGGATGAACATTCGGCGCCTACCTTCGCTTGTCGGGCGGCTGGGCTGGGATGCGCGGCTTGTCGCCCTGCTGCTGGCAGTGCTGCTGCTTGCCGGCCTGCTGGAACCCTGGCTGCCGCCTGCCGAGTACAAGGCCCCGGCCAGCGGACCGCGCCGGAGCGCACCCGGCGCGGAGTTCCTGTTCGGTACCGACAGCCTCGGGCGGTCGGTGCTGGCTCGTACGATCGAAGGGATCAGGCTGACCTTCGTCGTCTCGGCCACGGCGGTGACACTTGCCGGCATCGTCGGCAGCATCATCGGTATGGCCGCCGCATACATGCGTGGCGTCCTGGACCCGCTGATCGCAGCCGTAACCAACGTGATGTTTGCGTTTCCGGCAATCATTTTCGGGCTGCTTGTAACGGCCATCTTGGGGCCAGGCACCACATCGGCGATTGCCGCGATCTTCTTTGTCGTGTTGCCGACGATGATCCGCGTGTCCCGCAGCGCCACGATGACGGTAATCGAGCGTGACTTCGTGATCGCCGCCGAAATCTCGGGCGCGAGTCCGTCGCGGATCCTCCGAGTACACATTGCGCCCAACATCGCAGCGATCACGGTGGTCCAATTGGCCTACATGCTGTCCATCGGGATGATCGTCGAAAGCGCGCTGTCCTATCTGGGTCTGGGCGTGCAACCCCCCACCTCGTCGTTAGGAACGCTGCTGCGCGAGAACAGCGCCTTCATCGTCGCGGCGCCCTGGTTGGTGCTGGCGCCCGGGGCGGTGCTTGCAGTACTGATCTTTTCGGTCAACTATCTGGGTGACTATGCGCGCGGACTTCTGGACCCGGTCGAACCAAGGGCGCTGGCATGAGCGCCCAGGTGAAGATAGAGGGTCTCAGCCTTGCCTACGGCGCCGGCGAAACTGCGGTTCTGGCTCTGGACAGGATCACTCTGACCAGCGATCGTGGGCAGGTCCTGGGCCTTGTGGGTGAATCAGGCTCGGGCAAGTCGACGCTGGGCTTTGCGTTGGGCCGGCTCCTGCCGCAGGGTGTGCGCCCAACCGAAGGACGGGTCGAGATCTGCGGGCTCGATGTCTGGAATGCTGAAATCAGGGCATTGCGAGCCTTGCGACGCAAGCGTCTGCGTTTCATCTTCCAGGATCCGGTGTCATCGCTGGACCCGACCCGGCGGATCGGCCGACAGATCGCCGAGGCGGTCGATCCTGTGGCTGATCGCGCGGCACTGCTGTCAATCATGGACGAAGTCGGTCTGCATGATCACGATAGGGTTCTCTCGGCCTGGCCGCATCAGTTGTCCGGGGGTATGGCGCAGCGCGTTGCCATCGCGATCGCCCTGATTGCCGAACCCGATGTGATAGTGGCCGACGAGGCAACCAGCGCACTTGATGCCTCGGTTCGGGCGCGCATCCTGGCGCTGCTGCGTGAAAGGGCCAAGGCGCGAGGGATCACGCTTTGGCTGCTCAGTCACGATCTGCACGCCGTTCGCCGTTACTGCGATCGCGTGGCAGTGATGTATGCCGGCCGGATCGTCGAGGAGGGGCCTCTGCCAGCCGTGTTCGACGCGCCCGCACACCCCTACACCGCAGCACTTTTGGCCGCCACACCGGGCCTCGAGCGCCCGGGCGAGACCCTGCCGACGATACCGGGAACGGTAAAGCCGCACCGCCGAGCCGCCGTAGATTGCGCCTTTGCAGCACGCTGCGCGCATGCCCGGCCCGATCGTTGTCGGACCGAGCGGCCCGAGCCCCTGTCGGTCGGCACCGGTCGCTCTGTGCTGTGCCATTTCCCGTTGCTGAAACAAGGCACGCCATGACCGTATTGATCCAAGCCGAGGGCGCGTCAGTCGTGCACAGGGTCGGACCGATCCTGTCACGCCAGCGTCTGGTTGCTTTGCATCCCATCGACATCACGATCGCGCGGGGGGAATGCCTCGGACTAGTGGGCGAATCCGGATCGGGAAAATCTACCCTTGGCAGCCTGCTGATCGGTCGCCAACGACCGACAACTGGTCTAGTCCGCTTTGAAGGCCTACCGCTGCACAAACTTGGCCGGCAGGCCCGGTCGGGGCGTTTCGGCGCGGTTCTGCAGCAACCGAAGTTCTCGCTCAATCCTATGCTCAGCGTCGGTGACAGCCTGCTCGAACCCCTTGCCATCCTTGGTCAGCGCCCCTCGGGGGCACAGGCGCGCCGGGTACTAGGCGAAAGTCTGGAACGTGTCGGGCTACCCGGCGAGATGCAGGACCGCAGGCCTCATCAACTATCAGGCGGGCAGCGGCAGCGCGTGTCGATTGCCCGGGCGCTGATCTCGAGACCGGACTTCGTACTCTTCGATGAGGCGGTCAGCGCGCTGGATGTCTCGGTCCAGGCTCAGGTGTTGAACCTGATCCGCCGGTTGCAGAAGTCAGATGGTTTCTCGGCACTGTTCATCTCGCACGACCTGGCGGCGACCCGTTACATCTGTGACCGAATAGCCGTACTCTATGCTGGGCGATTGATGGAACTGGGGCCTGCCGAAGCGTTCTACAGGCCTGCCCACAATCCTTATTCGCGTGGTCTTCAGGCAGCGTCAGGTCTGCTGGACGACCAGGACGCGGAACTTAGGCTAGACAGCAAGAGCCTGCCGCAATCAGGCTGCGCGCTGGCCCCGAGATGCCCGCAGCAAAAGGCGATATGTCGGGAAAGGGAGCCACCGCTGCTAGGCCAGACACATCTCTCGCGCTGTCATTTCGATGCGGTCCCGAACGCGACGTTGTTGTCAGGGCAAAGGCAGGAGGCGTCGAGATGTGACACATAGGAACGGGTGGTGTCAGCAAATCGTG
>JAFIEC010000102.1 GCA_020832725.1 Paracoccaceae bacterium
ATCGCCAGCGCCACCACCAGCGCGATCTCGGGCCCGCCGCGCCAGAAGCCGATCACCGAGACCGCCGCCGCCATGGTCAGCCCCAGAGCCATGGCGATCACCACCTCGCGCGCCAGCAGCCGCCCGAAATCCATCGGCCGCACATCCCCCGTGGCCAGCGCCCGCACCATCAGCGTGGCCGATTGCGTGCCCGCATTGCCCCCCGAGGCGATCAGCAGCGGCAGGAAGAACAGCAGCGACAGATGCGCCGCGATCGTATCCTCGAAATAGGCAATGCCGGCACCGGAAAAGATGTTGCCGAAGACCAGCAGCACCAGCCAGTAGATCCGCGCCCGATACAGCACCCCGATGGTGGCATCCTTCACCGAGGCTTCGAAGGCGCGCACGGTGGAGCCCTTGTAGATGTCCTCCGTCACCTCCTCTTCGGCCACGTCCATGGCGTCATCCTGGGTGACGATGCCCACCATGCGCCCGTCCCTGTCCACGACAGGCAGCGCGATCAGGTCGTAGCGCGCGATCAGGCGCGCGGCCTCCTCCTGCTGGGCATCGGCACCAATGAATACCGGCTCCCGGTCCATGATGTCGCCGACACGCTGGCGGGGCCTGGCCACCAGCAGGTCGCGCAATTCCAGCACGCCCAGCAGCGCATGCGCCTCGTCCACGATATAGGCGGTATAGACGGTCTCGGAATCCAGCGCCTGATGCCGCAGCGCCTCCAGCGCCTGGGCAGGCGTCATCTCGGGGCGCAGCTCGGCGTAATCCGAGGTCATGATCGCGCCGACCGTCCCCTCCTCGAAGGAGGCCAGACGGCGCAGATCGTCGCGTTCTGCCTGGGCCAGCGCGGGCAGGATCGCCTCCTGCGCCACGGGATCCATGGCCTTGTACAGGTCGGCGCGCTCGTCGCTCGACATGGCCCCCATGACCCGCGCCAACTCCCGCCGGCCCATCGCGGCGGCGATGTCCACCTGCTCGGCGGGCGACATGTAGCCAAGCACCTCGGCCTGATCGTGCAATGCCATAAGGCGCATCGCCACCAGCGCCTGCGCGGGGGCCATCTCATCGAGATAGGCGGCGACGTCCGCGATCTCCTGAGCCTCGAGAAAGCCGCGCACGGTCTCTGTCTCGCCCGCGTCCAGCAGCCGTGCGATCTCGACCGCCACGATGTCCGGCACCGGCCCGGAGCTGTCGGCGGGATCGAAGCGGATGTCGGAAAGACGTGTCTGTGCGGTCATGCCGGGCTCCTGTCTCGGGCCCGGGACGCCGCGCGAGCGATCAGCCTGCGCGGTGGACGCGGAGCCGGGCCATCAACTGCGGCGCGGCGGTCGCGCCCTGAGAAATACGGCCCGCCTGTGCGGGCCCGGATCGGAAATGGTCCATCATGCTCTTGATCGTGACCGCCGCCTGCCGCAGCGCTCCTCCGATTAGGCCGGAAGCGGCACAGCTGTCAATCGCGGCGGGTTCAGCGCATTGCGTGGCAGGCGCAACCGAACCCGTGCCCGCAACTCGACAGCGACGGATCGGCAAAGCAGGCGGAGAAATCCGCATGCGCCTGGGCCGCTGCCTCTCCGAGTGCGACCAGCGCCACAAAGGATACCGCCGCGCCCCCCGCCATCCACAGCGGCTGGCTGCGGATCATCAGCCCGGTCAGCCTGTCGGGAAGCGAAAGCGCGGGTGCTGCATCCACAGCGTGATTGGACCCGCTGACAGCGTGCGACATGGGTGCCTCCTCCGGCTTGCTCCAGTCACAGCCTAGACCGCGCCAAGGCCCTGTCAACGCCCGGCGCGTCACCGCAATGCGGGCGATACACCCTGTCACTCTCTTCCGGAAATACGCATCTTCCGATGACGTCGGCAAAGCCCGGCCCATGCGCGCACCGGAAGCGACAGGGGTCGCCCCTGGGCGACCCCTGCCTGTCTGTATCCCTGCGCGCTCAGGCGGCTGCGCGAGCCTGTTCGACGATGGCGCCAAAGGCCTCGGGCTCGTTCACCGCGAGATCCGCAAGCACCTTGCGATCCACCTCGATGCCCGCCGCTGCCAGCGCGCCCATGAAGCGCGAATAGGTCAGGCCGGGATCGATGGCGCGCACTGCCGCGTTGATCCGCTGGATCCACAGCGCACGGAATGTGCGCTTGCGAACCTTGCGGTCGCGGGTCGCGTACTGGTTGGCCTTGTCCACCGATTGCTTGGCCACGCGAAAGCTGCGTGACCTGCGGGAATAATGCCCCTTGGCCGCCTTGACGACCTTGCGGTGGCGGGCGTGGGTGACGGTTCCACTCTTCACTCGTGCCATGTCAGCGCCTCCTCAGCGATCGTAGGGCATGTATTTCTTGACGATGCCTTCATCCGCCTTGGACAGCACCGTGGTGCCGCGGGCATTGCGGATGAACTTGCTCGTGCGCTTGATCATGCCGTGGCGCTTGCCGGCCTGCTGGACCTTCACGCGGCCGGTGGCCGTCACCTTGAAGCGCTTCTTGGCGCTCGACTTGGTCTTCATCTTGGGCATTTGCGTCTCCTTCTGGCGGGGCCCCATTATCGCGCAAGGGCCCGCTTGCGCTTTGCGGCACGACTCGGCAGCCCATACAGCCGGACGCGCCCTCTCGAAGCGCGCCCATTAGCCCGCCGCCGCACCTGATGCAAGAGGATGCGCACCCGGCCGCCGCGCAGAGTTCAGAGTTCAGCGTTCGGTCAGCTTCAGTTCGATCCGGCGGTTCTGGGCCCGCGCCTCGGCGGTGTCGGCGGTGTTCACGGGTCGGTATTCGCCAAAGCCGGTGGCGGCTAGCCGCTCGGGGGGTATGTCCAGCGCATCGATCATGAAGCGCACGACCGACAGCGCCCGCCCCTGGCTGAGTTCCCAATTGTCCCGGAACCGTCCTGTTCCGGCCAGAGGCACGTTGTCGGTATGCCCGTCCACGCGGATGATCCAGTCGATCTCTGGCGGGATCTGTTCGGACAGATCACGGATGATCTGGCCGATCTGGGCGATCTGGGCCTCCCCGGCAGGGGACAGATCCACCGAGGCGGGTGGAAACAGCACCTCCGAGGAAAAGACGAAGCGATCGCCCACGATCTGGATATCGTCACGATCGCCGACCAATGCGCGCAGCCGGCCGAAAAACTCGGACTGAAAGGCTTCGAGCCGTCGTGCCTCTTCTTCCAGACGTCGCCGCTCGGCGGCTTCCAGCGCGGCCAGGGCGCGCTGTTCCTCGGCCACCCGCGCAAGGGCCTCGTTCAGTTCCGAGCCCAGGGTCTCGATCTGCACCTGCGCATCGGCATCGCGTTCGCGGCTGGCATCCAGGATACCCTGCAGGATCTGCAACTGCGTGTTCAGCTCCTGCATCTGCTGGCTCAGAAGTGCCACCTCCCGCGCCCGGGCATCCGAAACCCGCTCGGCTTCGGCCAGCCGCGCCTCCGCCTGCTCCAGCAGGATCGCGCGTTGCTGCGCCTGGGTCAGCCGGGATTCGGCGGTCTGTTCTGCGGTGGCCTGGGCGGCAAGTGCGGCCAGAAGACGCCTGCGCAACTCCTCCTCCGAGGCCTCGGCCTCGGCGCGCAGGCGGAGGGCCTCGTCCTCGGCCTCCTCGGCGCGGGCCATGGCCGCAAGAAGGCGCTGGTCCAGATCCTCGCGCGCCGCATCCGCCGCCGCCAGAAGCGTCAGGGTCTCCTCTGCCTCGCGGCGGGCCGCCTCCAGGGCGAGGGTCATGGCGTTGAGCTCGGTGTCGGCCTCGGCCAGGCGCGCGCGCAACCGCTCGGCTGCGGCCGCCTCGGCGATACGGGCGCGTTCCTCGTCGCTCAACGCGCCCTCGGTGGTCTCCAGCCGGATGCGCAGGGCCTCGGCTGCGGCTGCATCTTCGAGGCGGGCACGTTCCTCGGCATCGAGCGCGGCCTCCAGCTCGGTCAGCCGCGCGCGGAGCGACGCAGCCGCGGCGGCCTCCTCCAGCCGCGCGCGTTCCTCGGCGTCCGTGGCGGCCTCGGCCTCGGCCAGCCGCGCGCGCAACGCAGCGACCTCGGCCAGCGCGTCGATCCGGGCCGCTTCCTCGGCATCGATCCCGGCCTCCAGCTCGGCCAGGCGGTTGCGCAGCACCTCGAGGGCCGCCGCCTGTTCCAGGCGCGCGGCCTCGCTTTCCTCCATCCCGTCCTGCGCCTGGGCCATATCGGTGCGCAGGCGGGCAAGCTCCGCCTCTGCCAGCAGGCGCGCGCGCTCGGCCTCCGACAGATCGTCGCGCAGCACCACAACCGCCCCGTCCAGCCCCTCGGCACGCTCCTCGGCCACGGAAAGCTCGCTTGCCAGCGCGGCAAGCCGGGCATCCATGTCGGCCCGCGCCTCCTGCAGCACCGCGACGCGATCGCGCGTGCGGGCAAGGTCGGCCGCCAGAGCC
>JAFIEC010000115.1 GCA_020832725.1 Paracoccaceae bacterium
CATGCTCGATCAGGTCGAGCAGGCGACCGCGCTGATCCTCGGTGCGCGCGCCGCGCATTCTCTCGACTGCAGACCGCAGGGAGGACAGGGGGTTCTAGATCTCATGAGCGACATCGGCAGCAAACTGCTCGTTGCTCTCGATCCGGTCGTAGAGGGCGGCGACCATGTCACGCAATGCGCCCGACAGACGACCGATCTCGTCGGGGCGGGAGGTGAGGTCGGGAATGCGCACCCGGGTCGGGCTCATGCGGCGGGCATTGGGGTCGCGGCCTGCGCGGGCCGCCGCCGCAAGATCGCGCAGAGGATTGGCGATGGTGGAGGCCAGAACCAGCGACAGGCCGATCGAAACGAGAATCGCGATCAGGAACATCTGCAGGACCTGCTCGCGCTCGATCCTGACGATCTGGTCGATCTCTCCGCCCACGGTGGTAAGGGCCACCGCGCCAAGGGTCTGGCCGTCGCGACGGATCGGCGTGGCGACCGCGAAGACAAGGTCACGGTTCTCGTTTCTCGCGGTGAGGGTCGGTGTACCGCCTGCAAGGGCGCGGTCGATCACCGCGCGGGCCTGGTCTTCCTGGCGGATCATCGGGGTGGCACCGCCCCCCCAGTCAAAGAGACCTGCCGCCATCTCCCACAGCCTGTTGAAGGCATCGGTGATCACCGTCCCCTCGGGCGGGCGTTGGGCAAGACCTGGCAGGGTGCTGCGCGCCATCCCCACCGAGCTTGCCACGAGACTGCCCTCGGGGTCGAAGACGAAGACCTCGGTGCCCGGGGGCAGGTCGATCCGCGCCAGCAACTCTGCCCGGTCACCCGCTACGGCACGCGCATCGGAGGCGACACCCGCCTCCAGCACCCGGGCGATCAGGCGGGTCTCGATCGTCAGCGCACGCTCGCGCATGTCCACGAGGCTGTCGCGGAAGGGGTTGAGGTAAAGCACTCCGGCCACCAGCACCAGCAGGGCCAGCAGATTGAAGGTGATGATCTTTCGCGCCAGCGGTGAGGATTGCACGCGGAACCATTCGCGCGCCTCCTCGCTGCTCTCGCGGCGGCTGGCGGCGGCGGTCCAGTCCTCGCCAATGACGACGACGGGCTGCTCCTCGTCACGACCTCCGCGCTGTGCCGGGGCGGCCACGCTCATTCCTCGTTGTAGCGGTAGCCGATACCATAGAGCGTTTCGATGGAGGCAAAGTCGGTATCCACCGCCCGCATCTTCTTGCGCAGCCGCTTGATGTGGCTGTCGATGGTCCGGTCGTCGACATAGACCTGATCGTCATAGGCGACATCCATCAGCTGGTCGCGGCTCTTGACGAAGCCGGGACGCTGGGCAAGCGCCTGCAGCAGAAGGAACTCGGTCACGGTCAGGCTGACGCTGGCCCCCTTCCATGTCACGGCATGGCGCAGCGGGTCCATGGTGAGCGAGCCCCGCACGATGACCTTGCCGTCCTCGCTCTGACCGGCGGCATCCTTGGCGATCACCTCCTGGCGGCGCAGGATGGCGCGGATCCGCTCGACCAGCAGGCGCTGGGAAAACGGCTTGCGCACGTAATCGTCCGCCCCCATGCGCAGGCCAAGGACCTCGTCGATCTCGTCGTCCTTGGAGGTGAGGAAGATCACCGGCATGGTCGTCTTCTGGCGCAGCCGGCCCAGCAGTTCCATGCCGTCCATCCGCGGCATCTTTATGTCGAGCACCGCCATGTCGGGCATGCGGCGGGCGAAAGCATCCAGTGCCGACTGGCCGTCATTGTACGTGTCGACTTCGAACCCTTCGGATTCGAGAGTCATCGCAACCGACGTCAGGATGTTCCTGTCGTCGTCAACCAGCGCTATCCGCGACATGATCCTGTCCTTGTACTGCTCGGGGGGGCCAATGCGGCCCATACTGCCTGTCTGTTTCTTTTTCCGGCATTTTCCCCTCTCCGGCCCAGAGAATCAACCCACTTCTTGACACGTCGCGCACACGCCGACTTCCGCAGACTTCGGTCCGAATCACCAAGAATTGGCAAACCGGCTGGAACTTTCTTGCGCAAACCGGCCCGGGGCCCCGCGCGACCTGTTTTCACTCTCGCGTTACATGATATAGAAGCCGCGTTCCGGGTGGGGGGCGACAGCAGGCCAAGGCGCTTGCGGTCGACAGGGCCCGGTGGTGATCACGGGGAGCGAGCACATGGGCAAGGGACGGGTCAATCCGGCGCAGACACTTGAATTGCAAGGGTTCCGGGGCGTCGGCGCCGTCTTCTACAACCTTCCGGAGCATGACCTTGTCGAGCAGGCGATCCTGCGCGATGAAGGCACGCTGGGCCAGGGTGGAACGCTTCTGGTGACCACGGGGCAGCACACCGGCCGCTCTCCGAAAGACAAGTTCGTCGTGCGCACACCGGATGTGGCCGACACCATCTGGTGGGAAAACAACCGCCCCATGGCACCCGAGGCATTCGACGTGCTCGAGGCCGACATGCGCGACCACATGCAGGGCCGCGACTATTTCGTGCAGGACCTCTACGCCGGTGCCGACCCCGAATACCGGCTCGACGTTCGGGTGGTCACGGAGCTGGCCTGGCACGGATTGTTCATTCGCCACATGCTGCGCCGCCCGGCGCGGGACGAACTGGACGGCTTCGTGCCGGGCTACACCATCGTGAACTGCCCCAGCTTTCAGGCCGACCCGGAGCGTCATGGCTGTCGCAGTGCCACGGTGATCGCGATGAATTTCGAAAAGCGGCTCATCCTGATCGGTGGCACCGCCTATGCCGGCGAGAACAAGAAATCGGTGTTCTCGCTGATGAACTACCTGCTGCCGGCGCGGGGGGTGATGCCGATGCATTGCTCGGCCAACCATGCGCCCGGCGACCCGGACGACGTGGCGATCTTCTTCGGGCTGTCGGGCACCGGCAAGACCACTCTGTCGGCCGACCCGGGGCGCGTGCTCATCGGCGATGACGAGCATGGCTGGTCGGACAACGGCACCTTCAATTTCGAAGGCGGCTGCTATGCCAAGACCATCAACCTCAGCCCCAGGGCCGAGCCGGAGATCTATGCCACCACCAGCCGGTTCGCGACGGTGATCGAGAACATGGTCTTCGACCCGGAGACCAAGGAGCTTGATTTCGACGATGACAGCCTGACCGCGAACATGCGCTGCGCCTACCCGCTCGAGGCAATTTCCAACGCATCCGAAACCTCGCTGGGCGGCACACCGAGCAATGTCATCATGCTGACCTGCGATGTCTTCGGTGTTCTGCCTCCGATCGCCCGGCTTACACCGGCGCAGGCGATGTATCACTTCCTCTCGGGCTTCACCTCCAAGGTCGCGGGCACCGAGCGGGGGGTGACCGATCCCGAACCCACCTTCTCCACCTGCTTCGGAGCGCCGTTCATGCCGCGCCGTCCCGAGGTCTATGGAAACCTGTTGCGCGACCGGATCGCCCAGAGCGGAGCCACATGCTGGCTTGTGAACACCGGCTGGACCGGAGGCGCCTTCGGCACCGGGCGCAGAATGCCCATATCCGCCACGCGCGCATTGCTGACCGCCGCGCTTGACGGGTCTCTGAACGGTGGGGCGAGCTTCCGGCGCGACCCGCATTTCGGGTTTGACGTGCCCATCTCGGTGGAGGGGATCGACGACACCCTGCTCGATCCGCGCCAGACATGGGCAGACCCCGCAGCCTATGACGCCCAGGCAAAGCGGCTGGTGCAGATGTTCGCCGACAATTTCGCGCAATACACCCCCTTCATCGACGATGATGTGAAGGCTGCGGCGCTGGGCTGATCGCGGGGGCTCAGCCCCCCGTCAGCGCCCGCCGCACAAGGTTGAGCCCGGTGATCGCCAGCAGGACGAGTGTCCAGCGGCGAAACCTGTCCTGGTCAAGCTTGTCCTGCAGGCGAAAGCCCACGATCATGCCGATGATCGCAGGCAGCACCATGAGCGCCGAAAAGGCGAGCCCCGGGCCGCGAAGGACACCGGAGACCATATGCGCGCCCGTCAGCACCATTCCCCCGATAAGGAACACCACACCCTGAACCCGCACCATGTCGCGCTTGGCCGCGCCGACGGACAGCAGGTAGACCAGCAATGGCGGCCCCCAGACGCCCGCTATCCCCCCAAAGAAGCCGGAGGCCACACCCAGCCCGTATTCAGCCCCGGCACGCCGACGCAGCGGCAGCGCCATGCTGACCCCAGCCAGCTGCACCAGCGCCAGCACCGTCACCGGAACCCCCAGAAGACCCAGCATCAGCGCCCCGGGTATCACCGGCACAAGCTGCGCCGACAGCGCGATGAAGATCACCGTCATGGCAATGAAGCGGCGATAGGCGATCACGGTATCCCGCGCCGCCCGCCAACCCTCGCGGAATGCCTGCTGAATGTTCGTGATCAGCGTCGGCAGGATCAGCCCGGCCAGGGCCATCGTGGGCGACATGAAAGAGCCGAAGATCGAGATCATGATCAGCGGCATCGCAAAGCCCATCGTGCCCTTCACGAAACCAGCAAAAAGGGTGACCGCCACAGCAGCCAGAAGGGTTCCGGGGCTGAGGACGCCGTCAAATATCTCCATTCACCGATCCTCCCGATGCGTCGGCATAAGGGGCGGCGCGGAAAAGCGGAAGACCTGACACGACCCCTGCTTGCGCTGCGACATTTTACTGCGTGGGCGCGGCGCAGGCGTGCTTTTTGTTGCTCATGCCTTCGCGACACCCTATGTCGCGGGCAACACCTGAAGGAGATCAGCCATGCCACATGACGGGCAGGACATTCACGACCCCGCGACACCCGTGCTTGTGGGCGGGCTGACAGGGCTGACGGCCGAGGCTTCGCAGGCTGCCGAGGCCTTGCTGGAGGTGGCACGCGCCCGGGTTTCTGCGCTGATCGCCCCTGACGGGCGGGTCGGGGCCGCGCTGCTTGAGACACACCAGCATGCGGCGCACGGTCTGGCGTGGCTTGCGACCTATGTCGAGGCGCTGCGCCAGATGCAGGGCTGGGCCACACGGCTGGAGGCCGAGGGCGGATTTGGCGAGATGGAGGCGCTTCTGCACCAGATCGCCTTTGGCGAATACCTCGCCCAGATCGAGGGTGGCCTCCCCATGAGCCAGGGCGAAATCCTGCGTCCGCGCGACATGGGATTGTCGGAGGACCATCTGCGCGCCTTTCATACCTCGGCGGTGACGCAGCTGATCGCGCGGGGCAATACCGATGCCGCCCGTTTGCGCCTGGTTGCCCTGATGCGCGACAATGCGGGCCGCGCCACCTTTGGGGCCACAGGCCTCGACGACGAGCTGGAGATGATCCGCGACCAGTTCCGCCGCTATGCCGACGAGCGGGTGATGCCGCACGCCCATGAATGGCACCTGAAAGACGCGCTGATTCCCATGGAGATCATCTCGGAGCTGGCCGAGATGGGCGTCTTCGGCCTGACCATACCCGAGGAATTCGGCGGTCTGGGCCTGTCCAAGGCATCGATGGTGGTTGTCTCGGAAGAATTGTCGCGCGGCTATATCGGAGTCGGCAGCCTCGGCACCCGGACCGAGATCGCGGCCGAGCTTATCCTGTGCGGCGGCACCGATGCCCAAAAGGCGCATTGGCTGCCCGGCCTCGCCTCCGGAGAGATCCTGCCCACCGCTGTCTTTACAGAGCCCAACACCGGCTCCGACCTCGGCGCGCTGCGTACGCGCGCCGTGCGGGACGGCGAGGAATGGGTGATCAACGGCAACAAGACCTGGATCACCCATGCTGCGCGCACCCATGTGATGACGGTGCTGGCGCGAACCGTTCCCGGCACCACCGACTATCGCGGCCTGTCGATGTTCCTGGCCGAGAAGACCCCGGGCAGCGACGAGACTCCCTTTGTCGATACCGGCCTTTCGGGCGGCGAGATCGAGGTGCTCGGCTATCGCGGGATGAAGGAATATACGGTCAATATCGACGATTACCGCGTCCGTGGCGAAAACCTGCTGGGCGGGGTCGAGGGCCAGGGCTTCAAGCAGCTCATGCAGACCTTCGAGAGCGCCCGCATACAGACGGCAGCGCGCGCGGTCGGGGTGGCGCAGAACGCGCTCGAGGTCGCGATGCGCTATGCAGAGGACCGCAAGCAGTTCGGCAAGCCGTTGATCGCCTTTCCGAGAGTCGCATCCAAACTGGCCATGATGGCGGTGGAAATCATGGTGGCGCGCCAGCTCACCTATTTCTCCGCCCGCGAAAAGGATGCCGAGCGCCGGTGCGACCTGGAAGCGGGGATGGCGAAACTGCTGGGCGCGCGGGTGGCCTGGGCTGCGGCCGACAACGGCCTGCAGATCCACGGCGGCAACGGCTTTGCGCTGGAATACCCGATCAGCCGCATCCTGTGCGATGCCCGCATCCTGAGCATCTTCGAGGGTGCAGCGGAGATACAGGCACAGGTGATCGCGCGGCGTCTGCTGGGCTGAGGACCGTCTCAGCCGCGCAGGCGGCGCAGATCCTCTTGAAACGACTGGCTCATGCGCGGCTCCGTACGGGGCCGATCGGCAGGCGAGCATCGCCAGCTTCCGATATAGATCGGAGAGGCGATGCGGATCGGAAGGGCGATGCCAAACGCAGCCAGCACCCGGGCCAGGCCGCCCTTGCCGCGTCCGCGTCGTGCAGCCTTGCCACGCAGAAGGCGCTTCTGCTCGTCGCTCAGTTCGGCCCTCGCGCGCCCCTCTCTCGGGGTGCTGCCCTCGGCGATCGGAGCCAACGTGCCCGCGAGCGCCTCCAGATCGGTGCGAAAGGCGCGTCCCTCCTCTACCGGTCGCATCTGCGCCGCAGGTTTCGGCGGGGCCCACTCGCCCGATCTGCCCAGATAGAAGGGCGACGGAATGGTGATCGGAAAGCGCAGTCCGACCCGCTCCAGCAGCCTGCGCAGCACACCCGGAACGCGAGCCGAAGACGGGCGCGAAAGAAAGACATCACTCATGACGGGGCCATCCTGTTCTGGTCCACACACGATGCGCGCCGCCAGCCCCTGCCACACGCCCCCTTCGGATCGGCCCGAAATGTGACCCTCGCCGCGCAGCAATGTGGCGAAAACCGGGCGGACGCGGCTCATGGCCGAAGAATTCGACAATGGCCCGAACAATACGCACCTGAGGCAAGGGATTGCGCACGCCAGAGAAACCGCACCCGCGCCAGACAATTGGGCGATTGCCTCGGTCATGGAAATATAGAAGTGAATCCGGCCTCATTGTTCCGAAAATCAGAACAGTGAGCCGCGTGATTCGTGCAGCGCCCCCGTTCCTCCCTCTGTATCCCCGCGCTATATCCCGGCGATGAACATGCTGCCTCCCGCCTTCGACGCCTGGTTCGCCGCCCGAGGCTGGCAACTCCACCCCCACCAATCCGAGGTTCTGGCCCGCGCGGGGGAACGCGCGCTGCTGCTGATCGCCCCAACGGGAGGGGGCAAGACACTGGCCGGTTTCCTGCCCTCGCTGATGGAGTTGGCCAGCGGCAACTATCAGGGGCTGCACACGCTCTATGTCTCACCGCTCAAGGCGCTCACGGCCGACATAAGGCGCAACCTTGCCCGCCCAGTCGAAGAGATCGGCCTTTCGATCCGGATCGAAGACCGCACCGGTGACACCGGCCAGGCACAGCGTCGCCGACAGCGCGCGGACCCGCCCCATATCCTCCTGACAACGCCGGAGAGCCTGGCGCTTCTGCTGTCCTACGAGGATGCGCCGCGGATCTTCTCCGGCCTGCAGCGCGTGATCGTGGACGAGGCCCACGCGCTGGCCGAAAGCAAGCGGGGCGATCAGTTGCTGTTGTGTCTTGCACGGCTGGATTCTCTTGCCCCCGGGCTGCGGCGGCTTGCGCTTTCCGCGACCGTGGAGGACCCGCCGGCGCTGGCGCGGCTTCTCGCGCCGCACCCCGAACCCTGCGCCGTCCTCGTGGCCGATCCGGGGCCAGAGCCGGACATCGCCATGCTGGAGACAACAACGCCCCCTCCCTGGAGCGGAGGCGGCGGGCGTCATGCCGTGCCCGACATCCTCGAACAGGTGCGGCACCATCGCACAACGCTGATATTTCTGAACACCCGCGCACAGGCGGAACTGTTCTTTCGGGCGCTGTGGCTGGCCAATGCCGACGGGCTGGCCATCGGCATCCACCATGGATCGCTCTCCCGCGATGCACGGGAAAAGGTGGAGGCGGCCATGGCCGAGGGCAGCCTCCGCGCGGTCGTCTGCACCGGCAGCCTGGATCTGGGCATCGACTGGGGCGCGGTTGACCTTGTGATCCAGGTCGGCGCGCCCAAGAACGTGAAGCGGCTGGTACAGCGGATCGGGCGGGCCAACCACCGCTACAACGCACCGTCGCGGGCGCTTCTGGTGCCCGCAAACCGTTTCGAGGTGCTGGAATGCCGCGCCGCACTGGATGCGGTGCGCGCCCATGATCTGGACGGCACACCGCGCGGCACCGGGCCCCTCGACGTGCTGTGCCAGCATATCCTGATATCCGCCTGCGCCGGACCCTTTGATGCCGGAGACCTGTTTTCCGAAATCCGCCGGGCCGGACCCTATGCAGAGCTGAGCCGGGTCGATTTCGACGCCTGCCTCGCGTTCTGCGCCACTGGCGGCTACGCGCTGCGGGCCTATGACCGCTGGCAGCGCCTGCGTCAGGACCGGGAAGGCCGCTGGCACCTGCGCGACCCGCGTGCGGCACGGCTCCTGCGGATGAACATCGGCACCATCGTCGATGTCGAAACGCTCAAGGTCCGGCTGCGGCACCGCCGGGGAGGCGCACCCCTCGGCGAGGTCGAGGAAGCCTTCGCCGCCACCCTGACTCCGGGCGACACCTTTCTGATCGGGGGCCAGGTCGTGCGCTACGAAGGCCTGCGCGAGATGGTGGTGGAAGTCTCGCCCGATCCGGGCCGGGAGCCCCGGATCGCGGTCTTCTCGGGCACCAAGTTCGCCACATCCACCCAGTTGTCGCATCGGGTGATGGCAGCGCTCGCCGCGCGCGACTGGCGCGGCCTGCCCGCCCATGTAATCGACTGGCTGGAACTTCAGGCCCGCATCTCGGCGCTGCCGGGGCCGGACGAGCTTCTGGCAGAGACCTTCCTTCATGACGGTCGTGAGCATCTGTGCATCTACGGCTTTGCCGGGCGCACCGCGATGCAGACGCTGGGCCTGCTTGTCACCCGCCGGATGGAGGAGGCGGGGCTTGCGCCGCTGGGTTTCGTGCCCGGTGATCACGCAGTGCTGATCTGGGGACTGGAGCGGGTGCACGCGCCGCACCGGTTGCTGGAGGCCGAGGGGCTGCTCGAGGGTGCTGAGGCCTGGCTTGCGGGCAACGCGGTGATGAAGCGCACTTTCCGCAGCGTCGCCACGATAGCCGGGCTGATCGAACGAAATTTGCCGGGGGAGCGGCGTTCCGGCCGACAGGCGACCTTTTCCTCGGACATCCTCTACGACACGCTGCGCCGGTTCGATCCCGATCACCTGCTGCTGCGCGTGACCCGGGAAGAGGCGATGCGCGGTCTGGTGGATTTCGGCCGTATCGAAGAGATGCTTGCCCGCGTCGCGGGCCGCGTTCGCCATGTGCGGGCCCCCCACGTCACCCCGCTGTCGGCCCCGCTCCTGCTCGAGGCCGGGCGAATTCCCATCCGGGGCAGCGCCGAAGAGGCGCTGCTGGAGCGCGCGGCCGCGCGGCTGATGGCCCAGGCGGGATTGACGGGAACCTGACTGAACCAGCAGGGCAAATGTCGGCCCGGCTTGCGAGCGGGCGTCGTGCATGCGATCTGGTGTTCACAAGGTGCGCGATGGGCGCGCGATCCACCTGGCAGGGGCAGAGGGACTCGAACCCCCGACCCTCGGTTTTGGAGACCGATGCTCTACCAACTGAGCTATACCCCTCCAGGTGAGCGCTGGCTTAATGCCAAGCGCTCCGCGTTGCAAGCGCCCGCTCTTGTCGTCGGGGCCGCACGATGAGCCTGGCCGCACGGATGCGCGATTCCGTCCTACTGGAACGGGCGGCAGCCTTGCTGCTTGGCGCGTGGTTGCGATTGTGCCACGCGACGACCCGCTGGCAGGGCGAGGGGCTTGAGTCGTTGCGCAAGGCCTGCGCCGAAGGCCCGGTGATCGTGCTGCTCTGGCACAGCCGGACGGTGATCGGCGCCCATACCCTGCCGCTGGACGCGGCCTCGTTCGCGGTGCTGCACGATCCGGCCCCGGCGGGGCGGCTTGCCGGGGCCACGGTGGCGCGGATCGGGGTCAGGCCGATGCGGATCGCGGCGACTGACGCACCAACCGCCGTCCTTCGCCGTGTGCTTTCAGAGATGAAGGCCGGCACCAGCCTCATCGTCACCGGAGACGGGCCGGACGGCCCCGCCCATGTGCTGCGCGGCCCCCCCCTCGACTGGATCCGCGTGGCGGGTTGCCCGGTGTTCCTGTTCGCGGTCTCGGTTGCGCGGCAGCGCCGCCTGTCAAGCTGGGACAGGCTTCTGTTTCCCCTGCCCTTCACGCGCGGTGCCTTTGTCTACCGCCGCTGGACCGGGGCTGTTCCCCGGCGGCCAACTGCCGAACAGGCCAGCGCGGCGCGCTCCGCGCTGAGCGCTGCGCTGATGCAGGTGACCGCAGATTGCGATGCCATGATAGGCCTGCCACCCGGCCCCTGAGCGGGGCAAGGGCGCAGGCACCTCAACCAGTTCCGGGCGGAGCTTCGCGGATGGGGGCGCAAGCTGCGCAGAAACGAAACGGGCCGCCCCGAAGGGCGGCCCTGATCCTGTCACCCGGCCAGGTGCCGGATGCGCCGCATTATTCGATGATGCGGGATACGACGCCTGCGCCGACGGTGCGGCCGCCTTCGCGGATGGCGAAGCGCAGGCGCTCCTCCATGGCGATGGGGGCGATCAGCTCGACCTCGAACTTCAGGTTGTCGCCCGGCATCACCATCTCGGTGCCCTCGGGCAGCTTCACCGTGCCCGTCACATCCGTCGTGCGGAAGTAGAACTGCGGACGGTAATTGGCGAAGAACGGCGTGTGGCGCCCGCCCTCCTCCTTGGTCAGGATATAGGCCTCGGCCTCGAACTTCGTGTGCGGCTTCACCGAGCCGGGCTTGCACAGAACCTGCCCGCGCTCCACGCCCTCGCGGTCGACACCGCGCAGAAGCGCGCCGATGTTGTCGCCCGCCTCACCCCGGTCCAGAAGCTTGCGGAACATCTCGACAGCCGTGCAGACCGTCTTCTTGGTCGGACGAATGCCCACGATCTCCACTTCCTCGCCAACCGTGACCACGCCACGCTCAACCCGGCCGGTCACAACCGTGCCACGCCCCGAAATCGAGAACACATCCTCGATCGGCATCAGGAACGGCTGGTCGATCGGACGCGCAGGCGTCGGGATGTAGCTGTCAACAGCCTCCATCAGCGCACGGATCGAGTTCTCGCCGATCTCCGCATCACGACCCTCCAGCGCCGCAAGCGCAGAGCCCTTCACGATCGGAATGTCGTCGCCGGGATAATCGTAGGAGGTCAGCAGCTCGCGCACCTCCATCTCCACCAGCTCCAGAAGCTCCTCGTCATCCACCTGGTCCACCTTGTTGAGGTAGACCACCATGAACGGAATGCCCACCTGGCGGCCCAGCAGGATATGCTCGCGCGTCTGCGGCATCGGCCCGTCGGCGGCGTTCACAACCAGGATCGCGCCGTCCATCTGCGCGGCACCCGTGATCATGTTCTTCACGTAATCCGCGTGGCCCGGGCAATCGACATGCGCATAGTGCCGCGCCTCGGTCTCGTATTCCACATGCGCCGTCGAAATCGTGATCCCGCGCGCCTTCTCCTCAGGCGCCGCGTCAATC